>JAMNZI010000053.1 GCA_023622385.1 Bacillota bacterium
TGTAGCAGACTGCGATGCCATTATGCTGGAGATAAACGATCCCGCATACCACCTCGAATACTTCAAGAAATGCATGAACCTGAACAAACCCATCTTCATCGATAAACCGCTGGCCGATAACTATCACAATGCAAAGGAGATATATGACTTGTGCAAAAAGCACAACGTTAGGGCCATTTCTGCCTCGGCCTTGAGGTTTTCCCATAATCTGGTAGAAGCTTGCAGCAAGGTTCCAAAACCCATGCAGTCGTATTTTTACGGGCCGCTGGGGATCCCGCCGGTAGGAAGCGGCATCATATGGTACGGCGTTCACTGCTTTGAGATGCTTGAGAGGGCTATGGGCTTGGGCGCTGTGAGCGTGGATGTGAGGAAAGACGCAGCCGGTGCCGTGGTGGTTGTGGAGTATCCAGACAAGAGGAGGGGCATTGTGGAGCTCACTGTGGGAGCATACACTTACGGCGGTACGCTGAGGGCCGAGAATCAAATTGCGTCGTTTGTCGTTGACAGCTCGATGTTCTATACAGAAGAGCTAAGGGAGATATACAGGTTCTTCAAGACGGGTGAGGCTTCCCTCACTCTAGATGATGCCCTTGAAATAATGGATATGCTGGATTGTGCAGCGCGCTCCTATGAAACGGGCAAACCAGTGAAGCTTAACAGATATGGTGAGTAAATAGAAATTGTGCCGGGGATAAGGAGAACGATGCATCTCCACATTTTGTAAAATTCGGTATCATATGATGTATATGCTTCCGTGTGCAAGTGCCGATCATTGTAATGCTAGTCATTTCTATAATGAAGTGCCGCTGGTGTGGGAGTACCGCTAGTGCGAAAGTGAAATATAGGGGAACGAACTGCTGTAAGCGTACATAATGGCTGTTTAAATGCTAAAACTTTTTGTAGGCTACAGCAGTTGGTCCCAAATGTGAAGGGAGAGAGTGTTGATGAAAAATATAGTATTTTTGCTGAACGCTAAATTGAGAAACAATATTTTTAAGCAGGAAGATATAGATGCACTGTCTCAAATCGGCGATATCGTTTTCAACACTGATGAGGAGGGGCCGGATGCAGATAGAGCCAAGGAGCTCATCAGAGATGCAAACATAGCCATCACCTCCTGGGGCTGTCCTCGATTGGATAGGGACATATTACAGCATGCCCCTGATCTGGAATTGATAGTTCACGCGGCTGGAACCGTTAAAGGTATTGTGAGCGATGAGGTTTGGAGGCGTAAAATACGCGTTTCTAGCTGTGCATACCCGCTGGGCATAGGGGTTGCCGAGACTGCGCTGGGATTTACAATTACCGCGCTTAAAAATATGTGGAACCTGGCCAGAAATACCCGCGAAGGAAAATGGGCTGAAGGGCGCGACAGAGTTAGGGAGGTATACGGCGTAACCATAGGGGTGATAGGTGCCGGGCGAGCTGGGCGCCATTATATAAAGCTCATGAAGAATTTTGATGTCGACATACTGCTGTACGATCCGACTGTGGATGAGCAGCAGGCACAAGAGATGGGCGTTAAAAAGGTGGAGCTGGAGGAGTTGCTCACGAAATCGGATGTGGTGTCCATCCATGCGCCTTCTATCCCTGAAACGTACCACATGATAAATAAAGAGACGCTGGCGTTGATGAAGGATAACGCTATACTCATAAACACTGCCCGTGGTTCTCTGATAGATGAAGGAGCATTGGTTGAAGAGTTGAAAAAGGGCAGGCTGTTTGCATGCATCGATGTGACCGACCCTGAACCGCCAGCCGAAGACCACCCGTTCCGCAGCCTTCCCAACGTAATATTGACGCCGCATATCGCCGGCGCGGTGAATAATGGATTGTACAGGATAGGCAAGTATGCCGTCAAAGAGATCCAAGCTTACGTTAAAGGGGAGAAGATGGACGGCGAAGTTTTCGAAAATAAGTTGAGCATTTTGGCTTGAGGTTAGCATTTAAAATGGGATTGACTATGTTTTACAGCATCTTTGAGTAAGATGCTGTTTCTTTTCTTTTTAGGGCATTGACAAAATTAAATCAAATATTGTAGGGGGAGAGGTGAGGGGGGTATATGGGATCCCCGAGGAGGAAAATCAGCGTCCTTTATAAGTATTTTATTTCATATATAGCAATTTTTGCTATACCGCTTATAATACTGGGAGTGAGCTTTTACAGGAATTCTGTCATCGAGATGGAAAACCAGGTAAAGAGGTATACGTTTGACAAAGTGGTGAGGATGAGGGAAACGCTGGATTCCATGATTTTGGACACCAAAAAGGTCGCTCTCAAGATTTCCCTGGATGAAAGGATAAAGCCGTACGTGGTCAATTTAAATGATTACCACAGCAGAAGCGCAATAGATCAGCTAAACAAGTATTGGGATAAAAACTATGTGAGCAATATGTTTGTATACTTTAAGAATGACGATTATGTGTATACCTTGGGGGGCAAGGTATCGTTTGATACGCTGTACAACAGCGTTCTGGGAGCCAGCTATGACAGCGGTGAAAGTTTTAAAGAAGAGCTTCAAAGGATTAATGCTCCAGCCATGATGAGGATAGATACGATGATTTCCGGGACACCGCGGAATGAGGGGCTTATGTGCCTTTATCCTTTGCCGCTCGGAAGGAGCAATTATTACGGAGTTGTAGGCATAGTGATTGACAGGCAGATTATTGAGAAGATGGCCTCTGAGGTATTGGGGGATTTGAAAGGGGCCTTGATCTTATATAACAGCGATATGGATAGCATATTTAATTTTGGAGATGAGGAGGTCATTCCCCTAGCAAAAGAGATTGGTCCCCAGGCTTTTCCGGGAAATACCCTGGATGAGATACAGAATATGGAGATACAGGGCAGAAGGTTGTCAATAATAGACGTGGCGTCTGAGAACATGGATTTCAGAATTTTCCTGGCCATATTCCCCGAGAGCTACTTAAGCAGGGTCATTGTGATGAAGAGGCAGCTGGTGTTAATGATAGGCATAGTGATAGTCGTTGGGATGCTGTTGTCATTTGTTTTCTCACTGACAAACTATCGCCCCATCAAAAATCTTTTTAACATGATAAAAGCTTATTTTCCAGTTGAAAATGGTGAGAGCGATGAGGGGGATTTGCGGTGGGAAAGGGGATTTGCCATATCTAACGAGCTTGAAAACATTGAGAGGATTGTGAAAGGTATAGCGATTAGAAACAGCAGCCTTGTTGAGCAGCTTAGCCATCATCAATCCTTTGTAAGGGAACAAATCCTTTTGATGCTGATGAAAGGCAAATTGTCCAATGAACAGAAGATAAATGAGCTGCTCAGCTTGTATAAAATAGACTTTCCGTATAATTATTTCTTCGTAGCGGTCGTTTCCATAAAGAAGGAAAAGGATTACAGCATAACGACCTCTGAGCTAAACCTGTATATAAATAGCATTATCGAGAACAAGATAAAGAACAAGAGGGTTTATTGTATTGATACCGTACAGGGGGATTTCGTTTTGCTGTTTAACACCTCTTACGAAAATTGCTCCAAGATAGTGATAGAAAACATGATGAAGGACATCCAGGTCTTCTTCAGAAACCACCTGGGAGTGAGGGGCAACGTGGGCATTGGAAATGTATATGAGGGCATCAATTTCATAAGTCGCTCTTTTATAGAGGCGCTCAATGCCATTGACTATAACCTCCCGATAGGCTATGAGAATATCATCTTTTACGACGACATTATTTCATCCAGCAAAAAGGCATATTGGTATCCCGCTGAGGAACAAATGCGCTTTGTACAGTGTTTAAAGCAAGGGAATACCTATGTGATCAAGGATATAATAAAGGAGATAATAGGGAAGATAAAGAAAAAGCAGCTTTCCATAGGCCTGACCAGGGCCATATGTTTTGGGATGATAAACGCGGTCGTTGAGGTATTGAACGAGCTCGATATAAAAAATTTCGATGATGATATTGAAGAGTTAGCCCAGTTTGGTTCTTTGGAGGATTTGGAAGAGAAAATTGAGAAGCTGGCGTACAGGATTTGCGAGCACGTAAACAGCAGGAAGGAAAGCCACAATGAAGCCCTCAAAATAGCGGTTATAGAATACATCCATGAAAACTATACCAATAAGATGCTAAGCCTCGAGATGGTAGCGGAAAAATTGAATATTTCCCCTAAATACTTGAGCAGATTTTTCAAAGAGCAGATAGGGTTTAACTTTGTCGACTACGTGAGGGAGTTGAGGATAAATTATGCAAAGAAGTTATTGAGGGAGACGAGCAGCAGTATAAAGGATATTGTGGATAGAATAGGGTATAGCGATGTGGCCAGTTTTACTAGAACTTTCAAGAAATTAGAAGGGATTACCCCAGGTGAATACAGGAAGATGATGGCCAATGTATAATATGACAAATCGATGATACCTTTCGCATATTTCTTAAACTGGCACTGGTTTGTATAATAAAAGCAGAAAATTTGTATGTGGAGGTTTTATTCATGGCAGAACTCGGTCAAGGTGTTGTTGTCAATCTGAATCCCAAGCCGCACCATAATAAAAAGAGTAAACTAAAAAAGATGCTAAACGATTATCAATTATACCTCTTTATTCTTCCAAGCGTTTTGTACTTTTTGATATTCCATTACGTACCCATTTATGGCGTTCAGTTGGCTTTTAAGGATTTCGTTGCCACCAAAGGCATATGGGGCAGCCCATGGGTGGGGCTTAAACACTTTAAATTGTTCTTTAGTTCGTACTACTTCTGGGAAATCATCGGCAATACGGTGGGCATATCCCTGTATTCGCTGATAGCGGGTTTCCCGATTCCTATAATATTTGCTCTCATGTTGAATGAAGTCAGCAACAAGCATTATAAGAAACTGGTACAAACCGTAAGCTATGCTCCACATTTCATCTCCACCGTCGTCATGGTCGGCATGCTCTATATCTTCTTGCATCCTGTGTACGGTATTGCCAATACCTTGATAAAGTTTTTAGGCTTTGAAGCTGTTGATTTCATCAATAAGCCCGAATACTTTAAAAGCTTGTACGTATGGTCAGATATATGGCAGCATACGGGATGGAATTCGGTTATATATTTTGCTGTGTTATCAAATATAGATCCTGAACAACACGAGTCAGCAATTATTGATGGTGCATCGAGGCTCCAAAGAATATGGTATATAAACGTTCCTGTCTTGATGCCTACCGCCGTAATCCTTCTCATATTGAATGCCGGAAGCATCATGAGCGTCGGATTTGAGAAGGTCTATCTTATGCAGACGCCATTGAACATCAAGGCTTCAGAGGTCATTTCGACTTATGTATATAAGGTTGGGCTTCAAAGTGCGCGCTACAGTTTTAGCACCGCCGTCGGGCTGTTCAATTCGGTCATAAACTTTATGCTGCTGGTATTGGTGAATAGAGTGGCTAAAAAGCTGTCATCTACAAGTCTTTGGTAAAGGAGAGAAAAAAGGTTATGAAAAAGAGCAAAGACGACATTATATTTGAAACAGTAAACACCTTCTTTGTAACCGTATTTTTCATCATAGTTTTATATCCTTTGATATTCGTAATCAGCGCATCGATAAGCGATCCATCTTTGGTGTCCCAGGGAAAAGTGGTTTTGCTGCCAAAAGGATTGAATTTCGATGGATACAGAAGGGTGCTGGAATATGATGACATCTGGATCGGCTATCGAAATACCATATTCTATACTATAACGGGCACTTTAATAAGCCTGGCGCTTACATTGACAGCCGCTTATCCCCTCGCCCGAAGGGATTTTGTAGGCAAGAATGTCTTCGTAATTTACTTTACCATCACAATGTTCTTCTCTGGTGGGCTTATTCCCACTTATATGGTAGTAAAAGCCCTGGGGATGCGCAACACTGTGTTTTCACAAATACTTTTAGGCGCTGTGAGCTTTATGAATATAGTGATCGTGAGGACTTTTTATCAGACCAGCATTCCGGAAGAGCTGCAGCAAGCCGCACAGATCGATGGATGTTCGTATGCCCGCCTATTTACCAGCATCATACTGCCGCTGGCCAAACCCGTCATCGCTGTCATGGCGTTATTTTACGGGGTAGGCCGTTGGAATAGCTATTTCACTGCTCTCATATATCTGTCAGATCGCAATCTGTATCCTCTCCAGATGATATTAAGGGAGATTCTGATCATAAACGAGATCAATATGGAAATGTTGATGACCGAAGGGGAATTAGAGGTAATACACAAAAGGGTCGAGCTGGCCACCCTGCTAAAATACTGTGTAATCATCGTATCAACGTTGCCAGTCATTATGGCCTACCCATTCCTGCAAAAGTACTTTGTAAAAGGAATTATGGTTGGGGCTATAAAGGGGTAGTTTTACTAACAAAGAGGAGGTGGTCATGAGAACATCAATTTGAGCATGAAGGGGAAATAGCAGGCTTTCAGAAAATTTAATTTAAAAGGGGGAGATTACTGGTATGAAAAAATCCTTTGTAAAAATTTTATGCTTGATTGTTTCGATATTGTTGTTCATTACCGTATTTGCAGGCTGTAGCAAAGATGAACAAACGGCTCAACCTGGAGAAACCTCGCAGAATACCAAACAACCAGAAGAAACAGGAGGAACTGAAAAAGATTCTCAAGATGAACAGAATGGCTCTGAGGGGACTTCAACGCCGTCATTGCCCATTGCTAAAGAAAAGATAACGCTCAAAGTAATGGCGCGTCGAGATCCTATGGGAGGGCCGTGGGAGAACCTGCGCATATTTAAAGACCTGGAAGAGATGACCAATATACATTTGGAATTCGACGTGGCATACGAAGGTTTTGAAGAGAAGAAGAACCTTGCGCTTGCAACAGGGGATTTGCCGGATATCTTTTTAGGAGCGCTGAACGCCGAAGATGAGGAAATATATGGCCCGCAGGGTGTATTGATGGATTTGACTGATTTGATTGAGCAGCATGGCGTGAATATTAAGAAAGCGTTTGAGAAATATCCGCTGCTGAAAAAAACCATCACGGCAAGCGATGGAAAGATATACGCTTTAGGCCGGGTTATTAAAACTCCTACGATGGGTTCGTATAAACCCGTAATCAACAAGGTGTGGTTGGAAAACCTCGGCTTAGAAGTACCAGAGACCATAGAAGAGCTGTATAACGTGTTGAAGGCATTCAAGGAAGGGGACCCAAACAAAAACGGGCAGCAGGATGAAATCCCATTGGGTGAAATAGATTTCGGTATCTTGGGAGGAATGCTTTTACCTGCATTTGGAGAAATGGCCCAGGATATCGCTTTGAAGGACGGAAAAGTTGTATTTACTCCTATTACTGAGGGTTACAAGCATTACCTTGAGTTCCTGCACAAATTGTATCAGGAAAAGCTGATAGATCCCATGTTCATGTCCCAGAGCATGGACGAATATCTGGCCAAGACAAAACAAAATCTGTATGGTGTACTGGGCCATATCAGACAGGCTGATTGGCAGCAGTATCAGATACTTTCGCCGCTCACTTCGCAGTATAACAGCGAGAGGTTTAGCAGCTCAAGCGATGTTGCTTATGCACCCGGTGCTTTTGCCATCACCAAGGTCAACAAATATCCGGTAGAATCCATTAAATGGGCTGACCTGTTCTTTACCGAATCTGACGAAGGAGTCAACGGTATAAC
>JAMNZI010000100.1 GCA_023622385.1 Bacillota bacterium
GAGAGGGAGTTCAATGCAGCTATACAAGACGAAAGTTTTATGGAGGAATACCGTTATTACTTAAGGGAATATGCGGGACGGCCCACCCCGCTGTATTTTGCACAAAACCTTACCCGGAAATTAGGTGGAGCAAAAGTGTATTTAAAGCGGGAGGATTTAAATCACACGGGGGCACACAAGATCAACAACGTTTTGGGGCAGATACTCTTGGCTAAGCGAATGGGGAAAAGGAGGGTGATAGCCGAAACCGGGGCCGGCCAGCATGGCGTTGCTACCGCCACCGGTGCCGCCATGTTTGGCATGCAGTGCGAGGTATTCATGGGCAAAGAGGATGTAAGGAGGCAGGCTTTGAACGTATTTCGAATGCGGCTTTTAGGGGCCAAGGTGCACAGCGTGGAGTCGGGTACCGGCACTTTAAAAGATGCCGTCAACGAAGCCATAAGGGATTGGGTCACCAGAATAGAGGATAGCTTCTATGTGATAGGTTCAGTGGTGGGGCCACATCCTTATCCCACTATGGTGAGGGAATTTCAAAAAGTGATAGGAGAAGAGGCCAAAGCACAGATATTAGAAAAAGAAGGGAGGCTTCCCGATTATGTCATTGCCTGCGTGGGCGGTGGCAGCAATGCCATGGGAATATTCCATCCCTTTTATCATGACGAGCAAGTAAAGTTGATCGGGGTTGAAGCTGCGGGATTGGGATTGGAGACCGGTAAGCATGCCGCTACAATGGCTATGGGAAGCGTTGGGGTATTGCACGGCATGAAGACGCTGCTTCTTCAAGACAGCGAAGGGCAGGTCATGCCCGTATACTCCATTTCAGCAGGGCTTGATTATCCGGGGGTAGGCCCGGAGCATGCCTATTACAAGGAAACCGGGAGGGCCAAATATGTGGCCGTGACGGATAAGGAAGCGGTGGAAGCATTTGTGGAGCTGTCCAGGACGGAGGGCATCATTCCGGCATTGGAAAGTGCCCATGCAGTGGCCTATGCGTTGAAGCTGGTTCCACAGTTATCAAAAGATAAGATAGTGATAGTAAATCTATCAGGCAGGGGAGATAAAGATGTTGAGACGGTGGCAAGTTTACTGGAGGTGAAACTATGAACATGGCGAACTTGCCTATAAACAGGATTGACATGGTGTTTAACGGTTTGCGACGAAGAGGAAAAAAAGCGCTTATAACCTACATCATTGGCGGGGATCCTGACATCGATATCACTGCTGATTTGATTGTTGAAATGGAAAAATGGGGGGCGGATGTCATTGAGCTGGGTATACCGTATTCTGACCCTTTAGCTGATGGGCCGGTCATTCAAAGGGCCTCGGCAAGGGCGCTCAATCGTGGTATAAAAATAGCGGATATAATGAATATGGTAAGGTCAGTCAGGCAGGTCACGCAAATTCCCCTTGTATACCTGGCCTATTATAACTCCGTATTCAAATACGGTATAGAGAGGTTCGTGAAGGAAGCATACGATGCTGGTATAGATGGAATTATTATCCCTGATCTACCTTTGGAGGAAAGGGGAGAAGTTTTTGACATAACAAAGCGATATGGAGTACACCTTATTCCTCTTGTGGCGCCAACATCCCATGAGCGTATCCCTAAAATCGTTGAAAATGCTGGTGGGTTTGTGTACTGCGTTTCTACGACCGGCGTTACCGGAGAAAGGGAGAAGATTCAAACCGACATAAAGGCTTACATGGAGGAAGTATCAAGATATACGGATATGCCCAAAGCCATAGGATTTGGCATATCAAATCGGGATATGGTATTACAGCTTAAGGACTATTGTGACGGCATAATCGTAGGGAGCGCTATAGTGTCGCTTATGGAAAAGGCCGAAAGCAGGGATGAAGCGCTTGAAAGGGTAGGGCAGTTTATGAAAAATATGAGGGAGGTACTATAGTAGATAAAAGCAGCCTTCATGTGACGAAGGCTGCCTTTTTATTGGACTTTTTCATGATAACGAAAATGGTGAAGTACAAAGGGTTTTATTTAATGTCGAATTATGAAAAGGTCGGTCAGTCGGTTTATTTTGTTCTTTTATTTTATGATAACTTGACAAAAAAATGTAAGAATACTATGCTTTAAGGTGGATGTTAACTTCAAATCAGCGGAACAGGGGCGAAATATGATGACGGACAAAATGGTCAATGCCCAGGGCTTGACCGAAGAGGAGTTTTTAAAGCAGTATGATCCGGACAAATACGCTACCAGCAATCCCGCACTTGCGGTGGATATGCTCATCTTTACATTGCAGGACGATGAGAAAGTGGATGCAACTGGCACATCTCCCAAGCATGTAGAGGTGCTGATGATAAAGAGGGGGGATCACCCTTTTATGGGCAAATGGGCTCTCCCCGGAGGATTTGTTACTCGCAATGAAGATCCTGCAGATGCGGCCTTGCGTGAGCTCAAAGAAGAAACTGGCATAGACGAGGTCTATATGGAACAGCTTTATACCTGGGGTGCGCCGGGGCGTGACCCGCGCACCCACGTGGTCAGCATTTCTTACATGGCTTTGGTTGATGGGTCAAAGTTGAAGGTGAGTGCCGGGGATGATGCCAGCGATGCCAGGTGGTTTAAAGTAAACCTTGAGGTGGTGGACGAAAAAAGGGATGTCGCCTTAAATGGGTATACTCTGGAGACCGATTATAGGCTTGTCCTTTCCGATGGCCACCAACAACTGCATGGCTTAATCAAAGCCATAAAGAACGTGAAAAACGGAGTGGTAAAAACCGGGTATAAGCTCCTAGAGGCGCAGGGTATTGCCTTTGACCATGCTGTAATAATTAGTTACGGGCTTTTGCAGCTCAGAAGAAAGATATGGATTACCCCTATAGCTTTAAGTATCATGCCTAAATATTTTACAATGGAGCAGTTTAAAGGGGTTTATGAGGCCATATTGGGCGAAAAACTTGCAATGGACGAATTTATGGATGAAATTTTGAAAACGGGTATGGTAACTGAAGCCACAGATGAAGGTGGGCAATGTGACAGTAAAGGTAAATTGTATAGATTCAATCCCCACTGGGATTGCAGTAACGTCGTATAGATTTTAATTGATATTTGTAAGGTGGCGTTTTACATCATTAAATAGAGGTGCGATGACCTTATAAAAAGTTTATGTGCTAGGAGATGAAGAAATTGGTTAGGATTGATTGGAAGGAAAAGAAGAATCTCACCATGCTCACCGATTTTTATGAGATTACCATGTCCAACGGTTATTTCGAGCATGGGCTTAAGGACACGATAGCATATTTTGACATGTTTTTCAGGAAGGTGCCTGACGGCGGTGGCTTTGCCATCATGGCGGGGGTAGAGCAGCTGATCGAATACTTAAAGAATCTGCGCTTTACCCCCGAGGATATAGAATATCTCCGCAGCAAGAAGATGTTCAGCGAAGAATTCTTGAAATACCTTGAAAACTTCAAGTTTGAGTGCGATGTATGGGCAATTCCGGAGGGCACTCCAATATTCCCCAATGAGCCCATTGTAACGGTTGTAGGGCCGGTAATCCAGGCCCAGTTTGTCGAGACCATGGTGCTTCTCACCATAAACCACCAAAGCCTTATTGCTACCAAGGCCAACCGTATTGTACGGGCGGCACAGGGAAGGCCGGTTATGGAGTTTGGCTCCCGACGGGCACAGAGCTATGACGGTGCGGTGCTGGGCGCCAGAGCTGCTTATATAGGTGGGTGTGTGGGCACGGCCTGCACCATTGCCGAGAGGGATTTTGGAGTGCCGGCGGTGGGGACCATGGCACACAGCTGGGTGCAGATGTTCCCATCTGAACTGGAGGCGTTCCGTGCATACGCAAGGACATATCCGGATAAATGCATACTGCTGGTGGACACATACAACGTACTAAAGAGCGGTGTGCCGAATGCAATTAAGGTGTTTAGGGAGGAGATAGTTCCCAGGGGGTATAGGCCTCAGGGTATACGAATAGATAGCGGAGACATCGCATATCTGTCAAAAAAAGCGCGGCAGATGCTTGACGAGGCGGGGTTCAAGGATTGCAAGATCGTGGCTTCAAGCTCGCTGGACGAATATATCATCAGGGATTTGTTACAGCAAGGGGCAGCTGTTGATGCATTTGGGGTAGGTGAAAGGCTCATTACCTCCAGCAGCGAGCCGGTGTTTGGAGGAGTATATAAGCTGGTGGCGGTACAGCATAACGGTAAAGTTATTCCAAAGATAAAGATAAGCGAAAATGTGGAGAAGATAACCAACCCAGGCTTCAAACAGGTGTACAGGTTATACGATAGGGAGACAGGGAAAGCCATTGCGGATGTGATTACTTTGCATGATGAGGTGATAGATGATACCCAGCCATATGAGATCTTTGACCCCATACACACCTGGAAGCGAAAGACGGTTACCAACTTTATCGCGCGAAAGCTCCTCGTCAAGATATTTGATAAGGGCAGGTGCGTGTATGAGAGCCCTGACATCCACAGCATAAGGAAATACTGCCAGGAACAGGTAAATACACTGTGGCCAGAGGTGTTGAGGTTTGAAAATCCCCACAATTATTACGTGGACCTCTCTAAGCCCCTGTGGGATTTGAAGCAGGAGTTGCTCAATAAATACGGCAATATGTGAAATGAATTGTCAAGCGATTATTCTAAAAAGGGTATTTGTATGTAATCTCAAACACATGGTTGAGATAATGGTAGATTTTTAAGAATGAGGGTGTATTTTACTATATTGGGTTTTTCCGGAGACAAGATGCACGACAGTACGGAACATAGCAGATTAAGGCTTATGTAGAGGATGAAGATGTTAATGATGGGAAGGGGGAAAGAACGCATTCCTCTCCAGATGGAAGGGGATGCCTGCGTTCGGATATGATGAAGGTACTAGTTACACCGACGTCTTTTAATAAAGAGGTGTGCCCCGAAGCATGGCACATGCTGGAGCAGTTTGCTAGTGAAATCATCTGTAACCCATATAACCGTCCGCTGACGGCCGATGAGCTTATCCCGCTGCTTGAGGGCGTTGATGGATATATAGCGGGTGTGGATGAGGTTTCGGCCAGGGTGATAGAAAAGGCCCCATCAACGCTCAAGGTGATTTCAAGGTACGGAGTTGGATATGACCAGGTGGATATTGAGGCTTGCGGCCAACGGGGAATAGTGGTCACAAATACGCCGGGAGTCAATGCAGAATCGGTAGCAGACCTGGCATTTGGGCTCATGCTGTCGGTTGCAAGGCAGATCCCCTATGCTGATGAGCAGACAAAAAGAGGCGGTTGGCCGCGCATAACAGGTATGGAGTTGTACGGAAAGACGCTGGGGATTATAGGTTTGGGGGCTATAGGTAAGGGTGTGGCAAGGCGGGCCAAGGGTTTTTCCATGAGAGTGCTGGCGTATGACCCTGCAATAGATGAGGCTTTTTGCCGGCAGCACGGAGTTGAAATTGCCACATTCGAGGAGATATTATCAAATTCCGATTTCATATCCCTACATTTGCCGCTCAAGGAACAAACCAGATACATCATTAATTCACGTACCATCTCCATGATGAAGGACGGCGCTATTTTGATCAATACGGCACGGGGTGGATTGGTGGACCAACAGGCATTATATCAGGCCTTGAAGTCGGGGAAATTGGGAGGAGTCGGCATGGACGTGTTTGAGATTGAGCCTCCGGGGGATTCACCGCTGTTTGAATTAAGGAATGTAGTGGTAACTCCCCATATGGGCTCCAGCACGGTGGAGGCAATAAACGCTATGGCCAATCTGGCGGTTAAAAACCTCATCGATGTTTTAAGTGGGAAGGAATGCCCTTATATTGTAAACCGGGAATATTTAAAATGATCGAATTATTTTATTTATTACTTTTTATAAATTAGCATCAACGGATTGAAGTTGGCCAGATAGCGCTCATGTATAGATGCATGGGCATTTATTTTTTGGCTTAAAGCTTCCCCTATGAATTCAAAATGATCGCATTGCATTTCCCACGATAAAAGATATTGACATTGATTATAACGCTGTGTTAGCGTGGTAGTGTGCCAATCGACTAATACGCGACCGAGTGTTGAAAGCTTGTTTTATACGGTTTATGGCCATTGCAAGGGTAATTGTTGGGGGGCGGTAGAATTGGCAACTTGAGGGGAAAGAAGGAGGGGGGAACAACATGATTTAAAGAGGATTGCCCTACGTAATGAACCGGGAATATTTAAATTTAGTAGAAATAGAGGGATGCGCTAATATGGTATGGTTGAGCAAATAGGAAAGGAGTGGTGAGCTGTGAACAACCAAAGTAAGTATTATAGCGTATTTCCGAAGATAGTTCCTGCAAACAGGCAATCGCTTATAAGCGTAAAACCGATGTTTCCCCATCGAGCTTTTAAAAAGGATGGGCAGTACGAAGTTTTATGCTATCCTGTGGATTATTGTAAGAATGGCAGCAAACATGATAAATGCTATGAATTTCATAAATATGTGAAAGATGGTACTTTATATATAAAAGGATATTTTGAAGGAGAGCAGGAACATATAATATACATAAGTGAGAAAACGCAAGACGGGAAAAGGGAAATAGGGGTATTTAATGTGTATTCATTGGAAGAAGATCTGTACAACAGAAGGCCGTATAAAGGCGACATGCATATACATTCTTTTTATTCGGATGGTTTGGAGTCTCCGGCATATGTGGCTGCATGCTGCAGGAAGATAGGTTTGGATTTTATGGCTGTTACCGACCATGGGCTGTATAGTCCATCTATAGAGGCTCAGCAAGCGTTTGAAGGCGTTGACATAGACCTTAAAATATTCAGGGGAGAAGAAGTTCATCCGCCGGAGAACCCTGTGCACATCATCAATTTTGGCGGGAGTTTTAGCGTAAATGATTTATTTAAAAAGGATGAAAATGCTTATAGAGAGGAAGTTTATGAGATTGAAAGGATTATTGCTGATGAAATACCCGAGGAGACGGAGCGGCATCAGCTTGCATCCTCTATATGGTGTTTTGATAAGATTCGGCAAGGGGAAGGATTGGGGATCTTCTGTCATCCTTTTTGGAGAGTGCATGATGGATATTATATATCCACCCTTCTCACTAAATATATGTATGAAAAGCAGCCCTTTGACGCGTTAGAGCTTATAGGAGGATATCATAAACATGAAATAGAATCAAATACCTTGCAGGTGGCATCGTATCACGAGGAGCGAGCAAAAGGAAGGAAAATACCCGTGGTGGGAGTATCAGATGCTCATGGCTGTGAGAGGGGTGAGCTTTTCGGCTGGTATTATACCATTGTTTTTTCCCCAACCCTGGAATTTGAAGATATAAGGGATAGCATAAAAAGCTGTTACAGCGTAGCAGTAGAATCAGTTCCAGGTGAAAGAAAGATGGCTCATGGTGAATTTAGATTGGTGAAATATGCCCTCTTTTTATTAAGAGAAGTACTGCCGCAACATGATGAAATTTGTTATAACGAAGGTTACTGGATGATCGAATATTTGAAAGGAAATAGCGAGGCAAAAGCTCAACTTGAGTTTTTGAAAGGAGGAGTAGATAAGTATTACTCGTTGTGCTGGGGCAGCATGTTTGAGTAGAATATCTGAAATTGAATTTTGGTGGATTACGCTCGTGTGCCTACGCATGAGCGTTTATTTTTTTAGTTTCGGTTATGAATTTAAGGTTTAAATGGCAAAGCTTTTCAAGATAAAAAATGTATTATTGACATCCTCCAAATGCTGTGTTAGTGTAATAGTGTACCAATTCATTGATACATTAAGATTTGGAAGTGGTGACAAGAGGGGGAAGTCGATATGAAGTTGAAGAGGAGCACACCGCTCAATATCGTCATTGACCCCGATGGGCCCATACCTATTTATATGCAAATCATCATTCAGGTAAAAAGTTTGATTGCTAATAAGGTACTTGTTCCTGGAGATAAGCTTCCCTCCGTGAGAAAGCTTAGCCGTCAACTGGGGGTAAATCCCAATACGGTAGCTCGAGCATATCAAGAGCTTGAGAGGGAAGGTATAATACGCACCACTCGGGGAATTGGGGCGTTTGTAGGAAAATCCATCCTTAAAGTTTCAGCTCAGCAACGCGCAGAGCTTATGAATAGGATAATGGATTACCTGTTTACTGAGGCGTATCATCTTCAATACAGTAAAGAAGAACTTTACTCTATGTTTATGCAACGGCTTGAGAATTGGAATCCGAGCTAAAGTTGTTGAAGACAGGCAAAAAAAGGATGTCACTCAATGGTAAAGGGGGGCACAATGTGGTAGAGATAAAGGAGGTTAAGTCGCGGAGAGATTTAAAAAAATTTGTCTATTTTCCCTACAAGCTTTATGCGGGGAATAAATATTGGGTACCGCCTCTCGTATTGGACGAGATGAATACTCTTCGGAAGGATAAAAATCCCGCTTTTGAGTACTGTGAGGCCAAGTACTGGCTGGCACTTAAAGATGGCGAGGTTGTAGGACGGATCGGTGGTATAATAAATTACAAATACATAGAGAAATGGGGACAAAGGAATGCGCGCTTTGGATGGATAGATTTTATAGATGACCCTGAGGTATCAAAAGCTTTGCTTGAGACTGTGGAGAATTGGGCAAGGGAAAAGGGAATGACGGCCCTGCACGGGCCTTTGGGCTTTTGCGACCTTGACAGGGAGGGTATGCTGGTAGAAGGATTTGATGAGATGGGTACCTTTACTACCATCTATAATTATCCGTACTATCCCGTACATCTGGAAAACAACGGTTACGTTAAAGATGTGGATTGGCTTGAATACGAATTGGAGGTTCCGCAGCAGCTTCCCGAGGTTATACAAAGGGCATCACAGGACGCCTTAAACAGGTTTAACCTTAAGGTACTGGATGCTAAAAGGCCTAAGGACTTTCTTCCTTATGTCAAGGGTATTTTTAACCTGTTGAACGAGACCTATAAGGACCTTTACGGTGTGGTACCGCTAAGCGATAAGCAGATAGAGTTATATACTAAGCAGTATTTTGGCTTTGTAAACCCGCATTATGTAAAGGTGATTCTGAATCAAAATGATGAAGTAGTGGCGTTTGGCATTGCTTTTCCCTCTTTAACGCAGGCACTGAGAAAGGCCAATGGAAAGCTTCTCCCCTTCGGCTTCATACATGTTTTGAGGGCTTTGAAGAAAAACGATACCATCGATTTGTGTCTGGTAGCGGTAAAGCATGAGCTGCAAGGCAAAGGGGTAAACGCCATTTTGATGAGCGAGATTCACAAGGAATGCATAAAAAACGGCATAGTCAAAGCCGAGTGCAATCCACAGCTTGAATCCAATGTGAAAGTTCGTTCCCAGTGGCGTTACTTCAATTTTAGACAGCATAAGCGGAGAAGGTGCTATATAAAATACCTTTGATGATAGGCAGGGAAAAGCTCCTGGCGAAGGATGGCTTGGCCGGCATATCGGCTTCGCCAGGGGCGATGTAGCATTACAGCTTAAATGCTTTTTCAATCTCAGTTACCTGGTCCTCATTCATGGTTACCAGATTTCCTAGATCCCTGGCCGCTATAATGGCTTTGGCGCTATATTCGGCTACCTCCAGCTTATCGAAGGCATTGAGCAGGCTGCTTCCGGTCACGATGACGCAGTCGTTTTCTATCAGTACCACCGATACCTCTTTGGAAAATGCATCTGCTGTCATCTCGGGCTGCATGAATGTGCACCCAAATGGCAGTTTGGGTACGTTTCGCAGCATTATATAGCTCTCGGGTATGGTCTTGGTTTCAAAATTTGCGTCTGTGACGGCAAAGGCCATGATGTTGGGCGGGTGCGCGATGAGCACCGAATTGATATGAGGGTGCTTGTCATATATGGCTTTGTGTAGAAGTACCGAACGGCTTGGAGTTTTCCCGGCTTCCTTCCATCCGTTTTGGACGCGTACCAGGTCTTCCTCTTTGAGATATTTTCTGTCAAGCCCATAAGGCGTGATTATAAAGGAACCGTCGCTTAGCCTTTGAGAGAACGTGCCCTGCGTGCTGGTAAAGAGCTGCTGGTCATAAGCGCGGTGTATGAGCTGGCACATATCCCGCCTGGCCGCCCTTTCTTCGCTGCTAAACCTCTTGGGGATGAATTCGTTCAATGTGATATCCTGCTTGTTTTTGGATATTTCAATGTGCCTGTCGGTCAGGCTATTTAAGGTCCCCAGCCTGCGGCCTTTAAGCTCAAGCCTGGCGCAGAAATCCAGGGTCTCAAATGCCATGAATGCTTTAAACAGGTTTTTGCCACCCGTTACTACGCCGTGATTTTCGAGTATAACGGTTTCAAAGCCCTTTTCAAACTGAGCCGCAATCTTTTTGCCAAGGTCCTTGCTTCCTGGCAGGCCGTATTCCGCTATTCCGACTTGGCCGCATATCAGATGTACGTTGGGTATGAGCCTTGTATTTGGTATTTTACGCACTATGCTGAAGGCTACAAGAGCAGGTGGATGGGCGTGAATAATGGCCTTTATATCGGGCCTTTTTTGATAGATCATCTCGTGGAAAGGAAGTTCAACTGAAGGTTTGTGAATTCCTTCTATGGTACCGTCAGGTTTTACGCGTACTATGTCATTTCGCCTTAATGAGCCCTTATCGATTCCGCTGGGGGTAATCCATATATCGCCATTGTCGTCAAGGATTGATATATTCCCGCCCGAGGTGGTGGTCATGCCGTAGCGATATATCCTTTCCATGATCATTACTATTTGGTCGGCTGGGTGCAACAATTCAAATTTCAATGTTATGGCCCCCTTTTATTAAAGCTACTTCTCCTGATAAAATTGGTTCTTGATTTTGCTGGAATTGTTAATGTTTCTGCTTGTTTTTTCATAGCCAATTTGCTTTGGGATTATAAATCTCGTTTTGGAAAGAAAAGTCCATTTGGCATTTAAAAAGAAAACATAATAACGAAAAGGGGCATTAAATTCCCCTTTTCGTTCGATCAATTCCTTATTTTGTTGCTAAAACCTTTTTTAGCCTTGCAAATCGTGGTAACCCATTTTCGAAAGGTGGCCTGGACTCACCTTGAATGAGCGGCATAGCATATTTGATAAATTCTTCGGTGATGCCATTGCCCTCTTTATTTATCCATTCAAGTGGTACCTTTTTCTCTACGTTGGCAACATCGGTCAGGTTGACCAATTTGATATTGCACTTGTATTCTGGACCTTCTGCCCTCTCAAATGCTACCATCTTATCGGTTACGCCCTGCACCGCATATTGAACAGCGGCCTGTCCAGCCATGTAGGCTTCATTTACGTCGGTTAGGGAAGCAACATGGGACGCGCACCTTTGAAGTAGGCTAAACTCAATACCACGTACTTTGGCTCCCGTCTTTTCCTTCAATATTCCCGCTAGGGTAGCTGCAAGGCCACCAAGTTGAACGTGCCCGAAAGCGTCTGTGTGTTTGTGCAGTGCAGCACCGTATTCGAAAATATATTTTCCATCCTTGTCTCTTATACCCTCAGATACGGCTATGATGATGTTTTTCTTTTTCTGGTATACTGCCATTGCCTCATCTATGAATTTATCGAGGTCGAAGGGGATTTCGGGTAAGTATATGAGGTCTGGACCATATCCGTCTATCCCTGCAAGCGCTGATGCCGCAGTAAGCCAACCGGCGTTTCTTCCCATTATCTCCAATACCGTGATCATTTTTGTGTCGTATGCTCTTACGTCTAGATAAATTTCCATTGTGGATGTTGCTATGTATTTAGCTGCGCTGCCGTAACCCGGGCAATGATCGGTACCCCACAGGTCGTTGTCTATGGTTTTGGGTACACCCATTACCCTGCACTCATAGCCTACTTTTTGCATGTATTTGCTTATCTTGTTGCAGGTGTCCATGGAGTCGTTGCCGCCGTTGTAGAAGAAATATCTGATATTGTATTTTTTGAATATCTCTAGCAGCTTTTTGTAATCGGTATCATCCTCATCGGGGTCTTTTAGCTTATAGCGCACGGAACCCAATAAGGACGAAGGAGTGGTTTTGAGAAGTTCCAGCTCATATGGATCTTCCTTGCTCATGTCGTAGAACTTTTCATTGAGTATTCCTTGAATTCCATGGGCTGCCCCATAGACTGCAGTTATACAATCCTGCTTTAGCGCTTCCTGGATTACTCCAGCTGCGGTGGCATTGATAACGGCAGTAGGCCCGCCTGACTGCCCAATTATACAAGCTCCCTTTAATTCGCCCATTGATAAACCTCCTTTTTTAAATTTTATATAATATTAATTCGGTGGCTAATTTTACATAAATAATGAATTTCTTCTGGTCACTTTCTATGTTTTATAATTAATACCCTATAAAATATAGCATATTTGATTTTAAAAAGCAATTTTTCCACATAAAAATCCAACAAATTATTTTAATTTGGAATAATTTGGTAACAGAATTTTAAAAATGACCTTGATTTTGAATGAGGATATGATAAAATTAATGTGATTGAGAATTGTGACGTAGGTGCATAATCAATTATGTAAAAATAAAAAATTAGAAAAGGAGTTGTTGTGCTATGCCATTGGTCACGTCAAAGAAAATGTTTGAAAAAGCTTATGAAGGCGGTTATGCTATTGGGGCCTTCAATGTGAACAACATGGAAATCATTCAAGGTATCACCGAGGCTGCAAAAGAAGTAAATGCCCCTCTAATTTTACAAGTGTCTGCCGGTGCACGAAAATACGCAAAACATACATACCTTATGAAACTCATTGAGGCTGCTCTTATTGAGACTGACCTTCCCATTTGCGTTCATCTAGACCATGGTGACAGCTTTGAGCTTTGTAAGGCCTGCATAGACGGCGGGTTTACTTCGGTCATGATCGACGGTTCGCATCTTCCCTTTGAGGAAAACGTCGCTTTGACCAAGAAAGTAGTCGATTATGCCCATGAGAAAGGCGTAGTTGTAGAGGGCGAGCTGGGAAGGCTTGCGGGGATCGAAGACGCTGTGAAGGTGTCTGAGGAGGAGGCTTTCTTTACCGATCCCGACCAAGCAGTGGAGTTCGTTGAGAGGACAGGTGTTGACTCGCTGGCGATTGCTATAGGTACAAGCCATGGAGCATACAAGTTCAAGGGCGAGCCAAAGTTGAGGTTTGATATCCTTGAGGAGATTCAAAAGAAGCTCCCCGGATTTCCTATTGTTTTGCATGGCGCTTCTTCAGTAATACCCGAATTCGTAGAGAAGATTAACAAGTACGGCGGTCAGATGCCGGGGGCAAAGGGCGTGCCTGAAGACATGTTGAGGAAGGCCGCGTCCATGGCTGTTTGCAAGATAAACATCGATTCTGATTTGAGGCTTGCAATGACTGCCACTATCAGGGAATATTTTGCAAACAATCCCAGCCATTTTGATCCCAGGCAGTATTTAGGGCCTGCTAGACAAGCCATTAAAGAGCTTGTGAAGCACAAGTTGATAAATGTGTTGGGATGCGCTGGAAAAGCAGATGAAGTGAGGTAAGATGGATCGAAACCTTATGAAGGGTTGTATGGTTTAAAGATGTAGACCTTTAAGGCTCCTCATAGACGTACTGTTGAATGAGGGGCCTTGTCTTTTTGGCTTGTCTTTTACTATCGGTATTCCATTTACCGAGTAAAGGGAGGCTAGGAAAGAGACGACACCTATTATTATAGCCACGACCAACGATGCCAGTAGGGGAAAGCCGGCATGTACTGATAGGTTAAAGGCACATCTCCCCAAAGAGGCCATGACAATAGCGGCAAACCCTGGTTTTAAAAACCAATCTGCCCACCTTATCTGGATCTTGGTAAGCTTTTTTATTGCGGAGAAATTCAGCATGAATACCGCAATGTTCCTTACGTTGAAACCGATTATGAATCCGTATATCCTCAAGGCTGGGTGGGCTACCAAAAACCAAGTACAGTAGACTTGGAGGATTCCTCCTATAAACAGGTTTAGCGTCGAGCGTTTTTGCTTGTCGAGGCCATTTAAAGCGGCGCTTAAGGTATGCTGAAGGGCGAGAAAGATTATGCTCAATGTAAGGGGCGTTAGCAGTTGTCCTACCTGGGATTGCCGGTATAGAGCTATTCCTATGGGCTGCCCAAGGGATAGTAGGACGGCGGTAGCTGCAAAAGCGACAACCGATGTCAGCTGAATGGCGCGTGAAATATTATGGCGTATAGTCTGCCAGTCGCCAAGCGCCATTTCTTCCGAGAGGTGGGGGATTATGACAGTGGAAAGCGCATTGGTAATGGTGAAAGGGATGAAGAGCAATGGCATTACCATTCCGGATATAATGCCAAACAGCGACACCGCTTGGCTATTGCTCATGCCGCTGGCAATCAGGCGTTGAGGGATCAAAATGGTGTTGATGGAGTTTATTGAGGTAGTTATGAGCCTGGTAAAGGTTATGGGAACGGCTATGGCGACAATGCTTTTGATTAAGGAAAAAATGGACGAGCTTTTGGTATTGCCGTTTGATGCTTTGACAGAATAATAATATCGCGTATGAAGGTATAGTAGACTTGCGAGTTCTCCCATAACCACGCCAAATACGATGGCCATGGCTGAGTCTTCATACCCTTGTGGGTTTAGCCATAAAAGCATAAATATAACTGCCACGATGCGGACTATTTGTTCTAATATTTCGGCAAAGGCAGGCTGGTGCGTATGCTTTATGCCGTAGAAATAGCCTTTAAATGTGGCCCCCATCCCGGTAATGATGATGCATGGGAAGAGAATGAATAATGGCAGGCGGGTACGGGGGTCTTTTAATATGGTATGGGTAATCCAGTCAAGGTTTATAAGGATTAATGCAGAAAGGATGATACCAACTCCTATCACTATCAATAGGGCTGTTGATACCACCTTCTTGACTTCTCCACTCTGGCCTGTGGCGCTGCTGGATGCCACCAACCGCGATACGGCAACTGGTATGCCAGAGGTGGTCAAAGCCAGCGCAATGGTATATGGAGGGAATATTAGCTGGTATACTCCCATGCCTTCAGGGCCCAGCAACCGGCTCAAGGCTATTTGGTATACAAATCCGATGATCCGAACCAGGACATTTGCCCCGGCTAAGATGAACGTCCCATATAGCATAGAACGGGGATTTATCCTCAATTTGCCATTCCCCCGATAGAATTTAAGATTCTGATTTCATTAATATTCACCTTCATCGTCAAGTAGAAGTAGGCATAACTTTTTTATGAGACATAGTTTTATCACTTGGTAGATGGAGTTTGGGGGCCGGTGCGATGTGGTGATGTGTTTCGTTTATTCTATAATTAACGTTTTAAAATTAAACAAAGGCAAAAAGATGAATTGGTCAAAAAAATATGGTAGAATATCCTTGACGGAATCTCCTGCGCTCGGACACGATGAATACGACAACATTTAACCGGCTTATGTTTGATTTTTACTGTGAGCATCCGTTTGCGATATCTATTAAAAAAATGAATAGGGGGATAAAAAGATAGAAACCATGACGGGAGTTGAGCGCATACACAATATTTTAAAACGCAAGCCGGTGGACCGCATTGGCCTATTTGAGCATTTTTGGGGCGACACCCTCAAGAAGTGGCAGGAAGACGGGTACATTAGGCCGGATGAAAATCTGATCGACCATTTTGGCTTTGATATGGAACTGTGCTGGCCGTTTAACCTTGTAGCGGATTTGGATTTCGTTCCCCAAGTGGTGGAGGAGACGGAAGAGACCATCTTAATTAGGGACGGAAATGGAGCCTTGCTTAGAAGGCACAAGCTTCATGACAGTACACCCGAACACGTGGACTTTTTGGTCAAGGATCGCAAAGGATGGGAGGAATACATAAAGCCATTGCTCAAGCCCGATCCCAGGCGCATTAATTTTGAGGCGTATCGAAAGGCCAAAAAGCACGCACAGGAGCATAACCGATTTTTTGCCTGGTCGGGTGTCAACGTGTTTGAATGCATTCATCCTGTGTGTGGTCATGAAAACATGCTTGTTGGCATGGCGCTTGATCCGGAGTGGGTCAAGGATATGGTTGACACTTATTCTACCCTTACCATTGAGCTGCAGGAAATCCTTTTTTCTCAGGAAGGATATCCCGACGGCATATGGTATTATGAGGATATGGGATTTAAGCTTAAGCCTTTTATGTCGCCTGCCATGTATAAAGAGATAATCCAGCCGGGGCACAAAAAGACCATTGATTATGCAAAAAGCCATAACCTGCCTGTTATCATGCATTCTTGCGGATATGTGGAGCCTCTTGTGCCAGGTATGATCGAAGCAGGGATTGATTGCCTGCAGGTGATTGAAGTAAAGGCGGGTATGGATTTAATTAAATTGTATAAAGATTACGGAGATGTGCTTTCGTTTATGGGAGGTATTGACGTAAGGGTGTTGTATACAAACGACAGAAAACTTATAGATCAGGAGCTGGAATCAAAGGTCCCAATAGTAAAGGGTAAGTATGGATATGTGTTGCACAGCGATCATTCTATACCCAATACGGTCAATTATGAAACCTATCGTTATTTTGTTGAGAGAGGGCTGGAATTGGGAACTTATTAATAAGGCTGTAATGGGGCTATTGCACAACTTTGCATTAATCTTTATCCATTTAGAATGGAGGCGTGTAAAATGCGCGTTTTAGTTCTTTGCGATGACCGTTGGCATCCGGCAAGTGTGGTTAAAAGCGGGCTTGGCCCTCTTGCAGATGAGGGTTTCGAGTTCACGTATATAGAGGATATGGCTGATTGGACACCCGATATGATTAAAGGTTTTCGGGTGGTAATACTGGCAAAGTCAAATAACTTTTCATCGACCGATACAAAGGAATGGGCAACGGAGGAAGCCCAAAGCGCCTTTGAAAGCTATGTACAAAATGGCGGTGGCCTTCTAGCCATACATTCGGGTACAGCGGGCTACAAGGAAGCTAGCACAATTCGCGGTATATTGGGCGGCGTATTTACCCATCATCCCGAACAGTGCCAGGTTACGGTAGAAACCGTAGGCCAACACATAATTACCGATGGATTTGAGCCTTTCACTTTAAAGGATGAACATTATTTCATGGAGATTGTCAATGAGGATTTATGTGTCTTTTTAGCCTCAAAGTCTCAACACGGAAGACAGCCCGCCGGTTGGGTGCGCAATCATGGCAAAGGGAAGGTATGCGTGTTGACGCCAGGTCATAACTTGGAAGTATGGCTTCATCCCAGCTTTCAGTTATTGCTGCGGAATTCGCTACATTGGCTGGTTCAGCCTTAAGGATAGGAGGTTGAGAATATGGAACCCATAGCCGTTATAACAGGTGCTGATCGCGGACTCGGGTTTGCGCTGTGTGAAAGGCTTTTGGAGAAGGGATGGCGCGTATTTGCCGGTCAGTATATGCCAAACTGGCCACAGCTAGCGCTTTTAGGTGAAAGATACCCTGAAAAGCTCCATGTTATACCGCTTGATGTGTCATCCAATGAATCGGTAAAGTTGGCTGCAGAGCAGGTTTCTTCAATTGTGAACCATGTAGATATGCTAATTAACAATGCGGGCATTATTTCGCAGTATAAGGAATTGGATATAAGGGAGCAGCTGAATTATGAGGATATGCACCGCATTTATGACGTTAACGCATTAGGTCCCCTACGAACGGTGGAAGCGTTTTTACCATTAATGGATAAGGGAAGGCTAAAGCGCCTTTGTTTTGTGTCCTCAGAAGCCGGCAGCATTGGGGCGTGTACTCGAAAGGCGTGGTATGGCTATTGCATGTCCAAAGCTGCTCTCAATATGGCAGTCAAGATAACCTTTAATAGATTGAGGCCGGAGGGCTATACCTTCAGGCTATACCATCCCGGATGGATGCGTACCTACATGTCGGGAGAGAAAAATTATGAGGCTGATATGGAGCCTGAAGAAGCGGCGGTATATGCTTTACGATATTTTTTGAGCGGTACACCATATTCAGAAGAGGATATACGTGTGGACGAGGACGATTTGGTATTAATGGATTACAAGTTGAACAGATGGCCATGGTGATATCTGTGACATTGACAATCCATTGTTTTTATTAGTATAATTGAGGTGATAAATAAGAACAATTGTAACAGAATTCTTGTTAAAAGTAACAGCAGATTTGTTACAATGCATGTAAGGAAGTGATAGGGTTTGAACGCTCAAAGGCGAGAAATCATAAATGCGTATATCCAGAACAAGGGTGAAGTCAAACTCAAGGAGCTGGAAAAGCTGTTCCCCGAAGTGTCCACCATGACATTGAGGCGGGACCTTAATTACCTCGAATCTAAGGGACAGATCGTTCGAGTGCGTGGAGGGGCAAAGTCCATCAACCTGTTTTCCAACTTAAAGGAAGATATGTACAATCTAAGGGCCATGGAGAATGTGGATGCCAAGATGAAGATTGCCAGAAAAGCATTGGCCTTCGTGGAACGGGGGCGTTCGTATTTCATCGATTCAGGTACTACGACCATGTGTTTGGCCAAGGTGTTGCCGGATGAGGATTTCTCTATACTCACGAGCGGTCCTAACATCGCCTTGGAGGTTATCAAGAACAACAATCCATCGGTGACTTTGGTGGGGGGGCAGCTTAGCCGTAACAATCTATCGACTTCCGGTGTCAATTCTTTGAACTTCATAAAGGATATAAACGTGGATATCGCATTTATGGCTACATCTGGTTTTTCGCTTGAGTACGGTTTTACCTGTGGAGATTATGATGAATGTGAGCTCAAAAAGGCGATAATCAGAAAGGCGCGCAAGGTCATACTTTTGATGGATGTCAGCAAGATCGATAAGAATATGCCCTTTACTTTTGCCGATTTGAAGGAGATCGATGTGCTGATATGCGATAAACCTTTGCCTGATGATATAATGCAAGCTGCTGAGCGGTACGGCGTCGAGGTAAAGTGATTTAAGACCATATCCTGTTTACTGCGTTGTGCCTAAGGTTGTCCTAATACCGCCTGCTGGGAGAGGACAACTGTAAGAGGCGGACTATAAATATCCCAGCTATCTGAACCGGTGTATCTGTCCGGTTTAGGTGAAGAGGGAGAAGAGCTATGAAGACCAAAGCTGTACGCCTTTATGGCAAAAATGACTTGAGGCTGGAAGAGTTTGAGCTGCCACCTATAAAGGACGATGAAATATTGGCTCAAGTTATATCGGATAGCATATGCATGTCTTCATACAAAGCTGCCATTCAGGGTAAAGACCATAAGAGAGTTCCTGACGATGTGGAAACAAATCCTGTCATCATAGGCCATGAATTTTGCGGCCTGATCCTGGAAGTGGGAAAAAAGTGGCAGCACAAGTTTAAACCCGGCCAGAAGTTTTCCATACAACCGGCGCTGAATTATAAGGGCAGCTTGGCGTCGCCCGGGTATTCGTATAGGTATATAGGGGGCGATGCAACCCATATCATCATCCCCAACGAGGTCATGGAAATGAACTGCTTGCTAGAATACAATGGCGAGGCATATTTTTACGGCTCGCTGGCCGAGCCCATGTCGTGTATCATTGGTGCGTTTCATGCAAGCTACCATACCATACCTGGCAAATACGTGCACAACATGGGTATCGTCGAAGGCGGGAATATGGCGATACTAGGTGGGGCAGGCCCTATGGGTTTAGGAGCCATCGATTATGCCATACACAGCGACAGGAGACCAGGACTGTTGGTGGTAACCGATATCGATCAAGCAAGGCTTAAAAGGGCTAGCGAGGTCGTTACTGTAGAAGAAGCGGCGCGCAACGGCGTTAGGCTGAAATATGTCAACACCTCTGGAATGGATAATGTGGTGGAATATCTCATGTCCTTGACCGATGGCAAGGGATATGATGACGTATTCGTATTTGCACCGGTTAAATCGGTGGTTGAGACAGGGGATGCTATACTGGCCCGGGACGGCTGTTTAAATTTCTTCGCAGGGCCCACCGATCCCCATTTCTCGGCTCAAATCAACTTTTATAACGTCCACTACGCATCCACTCATTTGGTAGGCACCAGTGGTGGCAATACCGATGACATGATAGAGGCGCTCCAAATGATGGAGAAGGGGCTTATAAATCCGGCGGCCATGGTAACCCATATTGGGGGATTGAACAGCGTGGTGGATACCACCTTGAATTTACCTAAGATTCCTGGAGGCAAAAAGCTCATATATACCAATATAGAACTTGAGCTGACTGCTATAGCTGATTTCAAGGAAAAGGGCAAGGTTGATCCGTTGTTTGCAGAACTGGCCAGGATAGTGGAGAAAAACAATGGCCTGTGGTGCGCAGAAGCTGAGAAGTATCTTTTGGCTCATGCCAAACCCATAAGCTGATGGACGTCGGCTGCTATAGCGTTGCGTTGGTCGGCGCGTGGTAAATTTCAATCACCGCTATTGGAGCTCTCGTAACATATGGCTGAGCGTAAGTTTATAAATTTGACCGGCTTAAAAAGGCAAAAGAAGATATTGCCCTGTAGGCAATATCTTCTTTTTTATCTCATTTCCTGTCCGCCAGTTACATTTATGGCTTGGCCTGTCATGTAGCTGGACTCATCCGAAGCCAAGAATACCAATACGTTGGTTACGTCGTCGTATGTACATGCCCTTCCCAATGGTACCTGGTTTAGGTATTTCTGCCTTATTTCCTCTTTGGTAAGTCCCTGGTTACGAGCATATTGTTCATACAGGCTGTTAACCCACAGGGGAGAATCGAGCAGGTTACCGGGGCATATGGCATTAACTCTTATGTTATACTGTGCCAGCTCAAGGGCAAGGCTTTGGGTAAGGCCTATGCCACCAAACTTGCTTGCCGCATAAGCAGAATTCTTGTAAGATCCTTTTTTGCCAGACTTGCTGTTTATCTGGATGATGTTGCCCTTTCTCTGTTTCATCATGATTGGCGCTACCGCCTTTGCACAGTTAAAATAACCTATGAGATTTACTTCTATCACCTTTCGCCATTCTTGGGTGGTGAATTCATCGATCCCTTTGGCGATGAGTATGCCTGCATTGCTTACCAGCAAATCTATCCTTCCGTATTTCTCGACGGTTATACGTGCCATCTCTTCGCATTCTTCATACTTTGTGACATCCACTTTTAGGGCGATGGCGTCGTTGAGGTCGGAGGCCACCCTTTGCGCTGCTTGAAGATTGATATCGGTTACAATTACTTTAGCTCCTTCGGCATCTAAACGTCTAGCTATGGCTTCCCCCAATCCCTGACCGGCCCCGGTTACAATGGCCACTTGATTTTCTAATCGGCGGCATTTATGTTCCACACATATCATCCCCTTCTGATAAATTTAACATAAAGGTTGCAAATTTCTAGTATTTATTATACAATTCAAATAACATTTCATCAACAGCGAAAAAGCTCGTTTTAAAAGGGAGAATGAGCTGTTGACAAGAAAAAACTGCTCTGTTAAAATGAAATCAAACCTGTCAATTTGCAATGTAGGTGTTAATAATATGTTATATTTGTTTTAATAATGTGAGATATAAGATTGAATTAAACATAATAACAACAATCTTAGATGCATTTTTTATTTTTGCTGCTAATAATATTGCATTGGGTGGCTGACATATTAGCTAACATATTATAAATTGAAGAATGGCTACTATTGGCCATAAAGCGTTAAAATAAGGAAGAGGAGAGATATAAGGATGGCTACGCCGGTAATTATGCCTCGGCAGGGACAAACAGTTGAAAGCTGCATTATAACCAAATGGCACAAGAAGAAAGGCGACAGGGTAAAAGTGGGTGATCTGTTGTTTTCCTACGAGACCGATAAAGCTGCTTTTGACGAAGAGGCAAAGGCAGAGGGCACTTTGCTGGAGATCTTCTTTGACGAGGGAGATGATGTGCCGGTCCTTGCCACCGTTTGCGTCATTGGCCAGGAGGGCGAGGACATCTCCGAGTTTATGCCGAAGGATGCTTCAGCTGCGGAGGATGTGATGGTGGAAGAACAGCAATCGATAGCAGAAGGCCAGGGCGAAATGGAAATACAAAGCAGCGCTGTAGTGCAGGAGGGCAATAGGATAAAGATCAGTCCAAGGGCCCGCAATCTGGCCGAAAGAGTGGGCGTGGATTACAGGCAGGCTACTCCTACAGGGCCTAACGGTAGGATAATAGAAAGGGATATAAGGCAGCTTTTGGAGAGAGGCCAATTGGTAACGCCTGCCGCCAGAGAGCAATATATGGGTACCGAGGGTATGCCGATAGGCGGTACGGGAATAGGAGGAAGGGTCACCACAGCTGATCTGCAGAGCGCAAAGGGAGAGGCACATTATGAGATGCCACAGCCTTCAGTTCAAGGGATTAAGGCTAAAGAAGCTGACTATGAAGAGATTAAGCTGAGCAACATAAGGAAGGTAATCGCCAAGACAATGCACCAGTCGTTGGCCAATACCGCGCAGCTCACCATACATACATCATTTGATGCTACGGAGATACTCGCTTTTAGAAAAAAGGTGAAGGAGTATGGAGAGCGCTTAGGCCTGGCAAATATTACGCTCAACGATATCATACTCTACGCGGTGTCAAGAACGTTGCTCAACCACAAAGCCTTGAATGCCCATTTCCTGGATGATAAAATGCTTCTTTTCAACCATGTTCATTTGGGGGTTGCAGTGGATACCGAGCGCGGTCTTATGGTACCTACCATTTATAATGCCGATACCAAATCCTTGGATGAGATATCCAGGGAGGCCAAGGAGCTGGTGGAGGCCTGCAGAAAGGGCAGCATAAACCCCGATTATTTGAAGGGAGGGACCTTCACGGTTACCAACCTTGGATCGCTGGGGGTGGAGGCTTTTACACCCATACTCAATCCGCCGCAGACCGGCATTTTAGGCGTAAATGCGATAGTGCAGCGCGTCAAAGAGGTGGACGGTAAGATAGTTACCTATCCGTCCATTGGCCTGTCGCTAACATTTGACCACAGGGCTGTGGATGGTGCTCCTGCCGCAAGGTTCTTACAGGAACTCAAGGCAAATTTAGAGAATTTTAGCATATTCTTAGCAAAATAAGCTAAAAGGGAAAGGTGAAATGGGATGATATATGACCTCATCGTAATAGGTGGTGGGCCGGCAGGCTATTTGGGCGCCGAAAGGGCAGGCCAAGCTGGCCTTAAAACGCTTCTTATTGAGGAAAGATTTCTGGGCGGCGTTTGTCTGAATGAAGGATGCATTCCATCCAAGACGCTGCTTCATTCGGCTAAAATATACGATTATGCAAGGCTTGGCGAAAAGTATGGCATTACAGCCAAGGACGTGATTTTGGACCATGGTGCTGTCATAGCGAGAAAGAACAAAGTGGTTAAGACGCTGGTGGCGGGCATACGCTCTCAGCTTAAAGCCAACCACGTGGATGTAGTGGAGGGCCATGCTTACATAGGCTCCAGAACCGGCGAAGGTTATACCGTTAAAGTCAATGATGATACTTTCGTTGGCAAAAGGCTACTGATCGCTACGGGATCGGTGCCTGTCATCCCTCCCATACCAGGGATAAAAGAAGGTTTGGAGAGGGGACACGTCCTTACTAACCGCGAGATACTCGACATACCGCAAGTACCAAACTCCCTGGTTATCGTGGGGGGCGGCGTAATAGGCTTGGAAATGGCCTCGTACTTCAATTCGGCCGGCTCTAAGGTGACCGTCATCGAGATGCTGGGCCATATCGGTGGCAGCGTAGATAGGGAGATTTCACAGATCCTGCTCAAAAATTATCAAAAGAAGGGCATAGAATTTAAGCTCAATTCAAAAGTGGTGGAGATACGGGAAGGGGCTGTAGTTTATGAATGCGATGGTAATAGGGAAGTTGTTGAGGCCGACAAGGTGTTGATGAGCGTGGGCAGAAGGCCGGCCACTGAAGGGATAGGTCTGGAGAATATTGGCGTTGAAGTTGAAAGGGGTGCCATAAAGACCGATGACAGGGGAAAGACCAATATGCCCGAGGTATACGCCGCCGGCGACGTCAACGGCCGTTATATGCTGGCCCATACGGCCTATAGAGAGGCAGAGGTTTGCGTAAACAACATGCTAGGTAAGAGGGATATGGTACGCTATAATGCCATACCGTCCGTGATATATACCAACCCCGAAGTTGCCTCGGTAGGCGAGACCGAGGAGAGCGCAAAGCAGAAGGGCATAGAGTTTGAAGCCGTGAAAGTATCCATGCGCTATAGCGGCAGGTACGTGGCTGAAAATGAGGGAGGAGACGGCATATGCAAGGTGCTCATCAATAAGAAGTACAGGAACGTGATAGGCGTACACATGATAGGCAACTATTCTTCTGAAATCATCTACGGTGCAGGTTTGATGATAGAGGCCGAGATGCGCGTAAAAGACATAAAAGAGATGGTATTTCCTCATCCTACGGTGTCTGAAATCATAAGGGAATGCATCTTTCAATTTGAAGGCTGAGAGAGGAGAGGTTTAAATGTCCAAACAGCTTTTTGTAAACCCGGACGAAGTGAGGAAAAGCGGATGGATTAAATTTCACGATATACCCGTAAATCAATATAATAAGACAATTGAAGAGGAAAAGGCCAACTACACTGTGGAAGACTTCGTCCGGATTTATAGGGATATGGTCATCATTCGCGAGTTTGAGACCATGCTTCAACTGGTGAAGACCAGGGGGGAGTATAACGGCGTTGCTTACGATTATCCGGGACCAGCGCACCTTTCCATCGGCCAAGAGGCGGCGGCGGTAGGTCAGGCCTTTCATCTTGATAAGGACGATTTCATATTTGGTTCGCATAGGAGCCACGGAGAGATTTTAGCAAAGGGGCTTTCGGCCATAGAAAAGATGTCGGATGATGAATTGATGGACATAATGAAAAAGTTGTGGGATGGCAGAACACTCAAGGTGGTAGAGGAAAGCAAGAAGGATTATACCAGCGTAAAGGAACTGGCTATGGACTTCCTGCTGTATGGTGCGCTGGCCGAGATATTTGGACGGGAGACGGGCTTTAACAAAGGGCTGGGGGGCTCCATGCACGCATTTTTCACGCCCTTTGGCATTTATCCCAACAATGCCATCGTAGGTGGCTCGGCGGGAATCGCCATGGGGGCGGCGCTATTTAAAAAAGTTAACCGCAAGAAGGGCATAGTGATAGCCAACATAGGCGATGGTTCCATGGGGTGCGGTCCAGTATGGGAAGCCATGAACATGGCGGCCATGGACCAGTTCAAGTACCTGTGGGAGGAAGGTTACAGGGGAGGGCTGCCCATAATATTCAATTTCTTCAATAACCACTACGGTATGGGTGGCCAAACCTGCGGCGAGACCATGGCTTACCAGATGCTGGCCAGGGTGGGCGCCGGTATAAATCCCGAGCAGATGCACGCCGAGAGGGTGGACGGATACAACCCCCTGGCGGTCATCGATGCCATAAAGCGGAAGAAGCAGCTCTTGCTGGAGAACAAGGGGCCGGTGTTGTTGGATGTGGTTACATATAGATTCTGCGGGCATTCACCTTCAGATGCTTCCACTTACAGGACCAATGAAGAGGTAGATGCATGGAGGCAGCACGATTCGATAGTGGCTTATAGGAAACAGATTATCGATGCCGGTATAACATCACAGGAGCAATTGGATGCCATTTTAGATGATGTGAAACAGCGAATTGACAGGATTTACAGGCTGGCCATAGATGAAGAGAAATCGCCCAGAATGAACCTGGTAGCAAATCCCGATGCTATAGCTAGTTTGATGTTTTCCAATCAAAGGATAGAAAAGATGGAGGACAGGGAGTGCGAAGTTCTGATTCCCAAGGAAGAGAATCCCAGGTTGCAACAGATAAAGAGGAAGGTAAGGGTAGGGATTCAAGATGGAAAACCGGTGCCCAAGAGCAGGGTTTATCAGCTTCGAGATGCCTTATTTGAGGCTATCTTGGATAAATTTTACGTTGATCCAACGTTGATCGCCTATGGAGAGGATAACCGCGACTGGGGTGGAGCCTTTGCCGTCTATCGTGGGTTGACGGAGGCTTTGCCTTATCATAGGTTGTTTAATGCGCCCATATCTGAGGCTGCCATTGTGGCCTCTGCAGTGGGATATGCCATGTGCGGAGGCAGGGTGATAGCTGAACTGATGTATGCCGATTTCATGGGAAGAGCGGGAGACGAGATATTCAATCAGCTGTCAAAGTGGCAGGCTATGAGTGCGGGGCTTTTGAAGATGCCAGTGGTGTTGAGGATATCCGTGGGTTCTAAGTACGGGGCCCAGCACTCCCAGGACTGGACGTCTCTGGTAGCTCATATACCCGGCCTTAAGGTGGTATTTCCGGCAACGCCCTACGATGCCAAAGGGCTTATGAACAGCGCTTTGATGGGCACCGACCCGGTAGTGTTCTTTGAGAGCCAGAGAATATACGATGTGGGTGAGATGTTCCATCCGGAAGGCGTACCCGAAGGGTATTATGAGGTGCCCATTGGCGAGCCCGACATAAAGAAGGAGGGCAGGGATATCACCATCATGACGGCAGGGGCAACGCTGTATAGGGCACTGGAAGCAGCCAAGATTTTGGAAACCAAGTACGGAATGTCGGCCGAGGTCATCGACGCGAGAAGTATCGTGCCCTTCAACTACGAGAAGGTGATCGAATCGGTCAAAAAGACCGGCAAGATAGTCATTACTGGCGATGCGTGCGAAAGGGCTTCTTATCTTAAGGATTTCGCCCACAATATCACCGAGCTAGCCTTCGATTATCTGGATGCGCCTCCTGTGGTCGTGGGGGCTAGAAACTGGATCACTCCTGCCCATGAGTTGGAGAGGTTTTTCTTCCCACAACCTGACTGGATAATTGATGCCATTCATGAGAAGATAGTGCCGCTAAAAGGACACGTGCCCAGCAACAACTTTACGGCTAACGAGCAGCTGCGTAGAGCACGTTTGGGAGTGTAAAACGTGGACTTCTGATGGTTTAGAGGGAAGATGAACTTGCGTGTTGACTGGCAATTTGCTACAATAAACTGGTCATTGAGATGAAATGTAAAGGAAGGGATGGCTTTGTTAAGAGAGGCATTGAAGGATTTGGAGATGATATCAAAGACGGTAGGGATCCATCCTGACCTGGTGCAGGGTGGAGGCGGTAACACGTCGGTCAAGGTAGACCAAGAGCTCATGGCCATTAAAGCGTCGGGCTACAGGCTAGACCAGGTAACAGAAGCCGATGGGTTTGCCGTAGTGAATTACCGGAATATCGCGGAATACTTCAATACATCCGATATAACGCCTGACGTGGATTATGAAAAAATGGGAGCTGACCTGTTAAAGCAGAATACCGTGCAACTGGAAGGGTATAAGGCCTTAAGGCCCTCGGTGGAGACTGGGTTTCACTCAATACTTAAGAAATACGTCGTTCATACTCACCCGGTTTATGCCAATATACTTTGCTGCTCCAAAGAGGGTGAGCAGCTAGTAGCGAAAATCTTCAATGCAAAAGGGCTGCCCTGCGTGTGGGTTTCTTATATCATGCCGGGATTTCATTTGACTCTCAAGATAAGGGATACCATTCAGCGGTATCTGGATGAGCACGGCATATTCCCGCAGGTGATATTCATGCAAAACCATGGCCTCATCGTGACGGCCGATGATGCTCGAGAATGTCTGGATCTCCACGAGGCGGTCAATGGCATGATAAAGGATTATTTCCATATTTCCGCACCTTATCCCGAAATCAAGCTGGAGAAGGTGGGCGATCGGGAATTTGTTGGCAGGACGGAATTTGTGCGGGATTTCATTAAAGGCAATCCTGTGGAGATGGAATTTTTCAAAAAGGCGCTGTATCCTGACCAGATAGTCTATCTTGGCCATGAGCAGAT
>JAMNZI010000153.1 GCA_023622385.1 Bacillota bacterium
CTTGGCGTTCACTGAGGCCAAGAAGCTCAGCAGCTTCCTTGATGGTTATTACCTTATCGATAGTTTGATTGATGACTCTAAGACGAGTTATTTCTTTTTGAGTCATATTGAATAACTCCTTCCTCATACATGACATTTTATCAGAATAAATTCAATATGACATTATCATAGAATAACTACACTTAGCGATTTACTTTCTTGCAAAATCACGACCTTAATGGTACAATAATATTGTTTTTAAGTAACGGCAGTGGATGTAAAGGAGGAGGTGTTCAGTCCATGTCAAGAAGCTGTGACATATGCAAGAAGGGGTTATTGTACGGAAAAGCAGTCAGCCATTCCAACCGCAAGACCAACCGCGTATGGGTTCCAAACCTTCAAAAAGTGAAAGCCATCGTCAATGAAACTCCCAAGACCATCAGGGTTTGCACCAAGTGCCTTAAGTCGGGAAAAGTACAAAGAGCGCTTTAAGGAAAGTTTATTGCGTTTCAGAACATATAAACGTTCACACTAAAAAAACGTGCGATTAAGCACGTTTTTTTAATTTTTACGAGAATATTCTCTTTTACGACCTTGAGCAATAGTAAGTAATCAACACCAGCTTTTCAACCGGCTCTCATTTTCCTCAGCCTTCTTATGAATTTCCCCAGCAACTTGGGTAGTTTTATAACGTATATCCTGGTCATGCCCATCACCTCACTTCCTCAAGAGGGTGACGCCTATGGCTATCATCACGAACCCTAACAAAAACACCCACATCCATAGCGGTACCCATATTATTATCAAAAGTATCCCTGCGACGATGAAGAGCACGCCCAGAACAGTCCTGGCTGTGTTGCTCTTCTTTTTCGGAGAAAATCTCACGATCAATCCGCTCACTTCCCCGCCTGCATGAAAATTTAATGCTTCTTTCCCTCGATAAACATTATATGCTGGATACAGCAGGCAGGTGACTTGCCAAAAATCAATCCCTTGCTACCACCACCATTACCCATCCCAAGCCGACATGTACCTCTGCCCTGGGTTTTACCAACACATTGCTTACACCATACGGGAAATCCAGGGGCAAAATGCCGTCCACTATGGGGTATTTCAACCCGTCAGTGCGCAAAATGCGAACATCGCCGCTTAAGGGTAGCAATGACAGCGTCTGCCCTATTTCCCCCTCTATCTCCACTTTCCCGCTGGAAACCATCACAACGTTATGTGAGTCCAAAATCTGGGCTTTTATACCCCGTCTGGCAAGCCTGTACAGCATAAGCATGTTGGCATAGGAATGGTCCCATCGGCTGCCAAATGCGCCCACTAAAAACACCTGGCTGGCCCCCATGTCCACGGCCGTATCGACCGCTATCTGCATATCAGTTTTGTCCTTATCAGCAGGATATCGCTTGATGGGAATCCCGGCCATACTATACTCCCGTAACACTTCATCCGGCAGCGAGTCGAAGTCTCCCACTATAAGATCAGGGACGACTCCCAGCTCCCGCGCGTGCCTTACCCCTCCATCGGCACATATAACGTAATCCACTTGCGGCAGCATGGCCTTTACCTTTTGTATATCCTTTATCTCTCCGTTGGCAATTATTAGCACCTTCATAGTTTCGCCTCTTGCCTCATAGCCTCTATAATGCCCTTTATGTCCTGGGCGCCAAAAACCGCAGAGCCGGCTACTATAACCTCTGCTCCCGCCTTTACCACATCCCTTATATTGTGCAGTCCAATGCCGCCATCCACCTGTATACAAAAATCAGCGCCGCATGCGCTTCGCATATCTGCCAGTTTCCTGATCTTGTCCATCATGGCTGTGATAAACTTTTGACCGCCAAAGCCCGGATTTACCGTCATCAAGAGCACCATGTCCACATCTCCCAATACGTATTCCAGGACGTTAAGCGGCGTAGACGGATTTAAGGCCACGGCAGCCTTTACGCCTAGGCCCTTTATGTAGTGTATCGCTCTGTGCAGATGGTGCAGCACCTCAGCATGTACGGTGATGCTATCGGCGCCGGCCTCCACATAGGCGTCTACAAACTCCATGGGGTTGTCCATCATGAGATGCACATCAAAAGGCAGCCTGGTGTAAGGGCGTATGGCCTTGACCACCAAAGGGCCTATGGTGATGTTGGGCACAAAATGTCCATCCATGACGTCGATGTGTACGATATCAGCACCCCCCTGGTCTAGCCTTTTGACCTCCTCACCCAGCCTGGAGAAATCCGCTGAAAGGATTGAGGGGGCAATCTTTATCACCATCGCTCCCTCCTCTTTTCATTTATATCCTCTATGATCCGGATGTAGCGTTCATAGCGCTGCCCGGGAATCTCCCCCCGCTGTACGGCCTCCTTCACCGCACAATGGGGTTCTCTGTAGTGTATGCATTTGGGGAACCTGCACTCCTCAGCATATGGAATAAACTCGTCATAGTAAAGCTGAACCTCCTCGGGCTGCATGAGGTCCACCTCTAGCGCGCTGAAACCAGGGGTGTCAACCAGCATCTTGCCATCAGGCAGTATGAGGAGCTCTACGCTGCGAGTGGTATGCTTGCCCCTCTTGGTCTTGTCGCTTATATCCCCAACCTCACGCGATACATCCGGATAAAGCCGGTTGATGAGCGATGACTTGCCCACCCCCGACTGCCCGGCAAAGGTGGTGATACCGCTGTACAGCCCCTGCTTGAGTTCCTCAAGCCCGGTACCATCCTTGCACGATATGCAAAAAATAGGACAGCCCGAAAGGCGGTACTCCTCTTCAATGGCCTTCACCTCAGATTCGCACTCCGCCAGGTCTATCTTGTTTATCACTACAAAAGGCTTTACGGAGTTGACCCGGGCCGCCAATATGAGCTTATCCACCAACAGCAAATCCGGATCCGGATGTTTAACCGACATAACAATCCCAAGATTGTCAATATTAGCCACACATGGACGCTTAAACTGGTTTTTTCGCGGCAGTATGGATTCGATCACCGCATCTTTTGTGTTGACCTCCACCACATCCCCAACCACAGGGGCAACGCCCTGTTTGCGGAACTTGCCCCTGGGGATACATCGCATAACGTTGCCATTTAAATAGACATCATAGAATCCACCTACTCCTTTGACTATAATCCCTCTCTCCATCAACCTGCATCTTCCTTTTTCGTAAAATCGACTGCAATCTCCTTCACCGGCTGGTCATCTATATATATAATGTAGCGCACAACGCCCGAACCTTCAAGATTTATGGATATAGTACCTTCAGATAGTGCATGCTCAGCATCATATACGACCTGGCCATCACCGGCCCGCTTTACCGTAACCTTTATGCTGCCATTGCCATCATCCTCTTGATTTTCTCCATACTGACTGAGGTCAATTTCCAACACCTTGGGATAAGAGGGCACCGGCCCCAAACTTACCCACAGGTCGACTTCACGGCCGGGTTCCACCACATCGCCCGCCTGTGGGCTCTGCTTATATACAACACCCTCGGGATATTCCTGACTATAATCCTTGACAACCTTGCCTACCTTAAGCCCTGTGCCCTCTATGAGTTCTCTGGCAATCTCCTCTTTTAGCCCAACATATTCCTGTACCTCAACCAGCTCCTTCTCCGGCTTCTTGCTTATAACCAGCACAATCTCGGTGTTCTCCACCACCTCGGTATTGGGCTCTATACTCTGTCTGACCACCGTACCGGCCGGCATATCGTTCTCAACGTACTCCGGTGGTCCTACCTTGAGCCCGGCATTCTCCAGCGCTATCTCGGCATCACGCTGTGAAAAGCCAATCACATTTGGTACTTTTATGGTCTTAGGCCCCAGGCTCACCACCACATTTACCGTCGAGTGAGGTTTTACCTTTATGCCCTCGGCCGGCTCCTGATACAGTATGATTCCCTCTTCCTGGCTGCTGTTTTTCCTCTCGATGACTTTCATGGTCAGATTATGCTCCTGCAATACCCTTTCGGCATTCTGCTCATCCATCCCCACCACTCTGGGCACCTCGACGTCTTCCACCACAAAATGATTCTCGTATATCTGGCTGCCTATATAGAAAAACAGCGCCAGTATAGCAAGTAAAGGAAGGGTGATAGACAGCAGCTTCAGCCATACGGGCCGCTTTTTTTTCTCAGCCGAGCTCTCCTGTTGTTCTTTTTCAACGTTAATGGGCCTGAAGACCTGCGTGGGCATATCGCTGTTGTCGCTACCGCGAACGACGAAACTGCCGTTGGGCTCTTTTAGCACTCTCTGCAGGTCTTTTATCATTTCACCGGCGGTTTGGTAGCGTTTACTCTGGTCTTTTTCTATCGCCTTCTCTATGACATCCTGAAGGCTTTTGGGGATATCAGGGTTGAGCTCTCCAGGGGGCTTTACCTTTTCCTGAATATGCTTGAGCGCCACCGAAACGGCGGTATCTCCTTCAAACGGCACCGTACCTGTCACCATCTCATACAGCACTATGCCCAGAGAATAAAGGTCAGATTTGGCGTCCACATGCCCTCCGCGGGCCTGTTCGGGCGAAAAATAGTGTACCGACCCCATGACATTGGCCCCTGCCATGGTGACGGTAGCAGAGGTAACAGCCCGCGCTATGCCAAAATCCGTAACTTTTACAGTGCCGTCTTCGCTAACGAGGATGTTTTGAGGTTTTATATCGCGGTGTATGATACCGTTCTTGTGGGCGTGCTTGAGCGCAGAGCATATCTGGATGGCAATGCGCACAGCCTCCTCCCAATCCAGCTTTCCCTTCTCGCGGATATATTCCTTCAGGGTTTTCCCCTTGATGTATTCCATGACTATATAATATATCCCGTTCTCCTCGCCAACGTCATAGATGTTCACAATATTGGGATGGGAAAGGCTGGCCGCTGCCTGAGACTCCCTTTTAAAACGTGCCACAAATTCCTCGTCTTCCACCAGTTCAGGCCTGAGCACCTTCACGGCTACGTGCCTTTTTAGCAGATGGCATCTGGCTTTATAGACTATGGCCATACCCCCGCTGCCGATCTTCTCTTCCAGCTCATACCTTCCACCTAAAATCCGTCCCAGCAAAGGCTTCACCTCTTTTCTGTCGCACAGGAGTACTTGGCCATAACTATTGTGACGTTGTCAACGCCTCCAGCTTCCAGCGCCTTCTTGCCCAGAGTCGAGGCGATCTCATCCAGCGATTCAAGAGAATAAAAAAGATCTATATTTTTGTTCAAATCCACGTGATTGCTCAAACCATCAGTGCACAAAACTATTATATCATTGTCTTTCAGCTTTATCTCATAATAATCGGCGATAACCTGGCTTGCTGTACCAAGCGCACGGGTGATGATGTTCTTTTGAGGGTGATTGTCCACCTCTTCCTGGGTTATCTTACCTTCCTCCAGCAACTCCTGAACCAGCGAATGATCCCGGGTAATTTTGGTTACCGACCTGTCGCGTACCAGATAAGCCCGGCTGTCCCCCACATGGCCTATACATACCCTGTGGTCAAAAAAATAGGCAAGGGTAAGGGTCGTCCCCATGCCCTTATATATGTCCCGGGCCTGGGACTGGTTATACACCTTTATATTGGCCTGCTGAATGGAATTCAATATGAGGTCCTTGGCCTGCTCCACCGATGTAACCCTGTGCGAGTTTTCTACATAGTACTCCACTATAGCCTCAACCACCATACGGCTGGCTACATCCCCCGCATTGTGACCGCCCATTCCATCGGCAACCATCATCAAATCCTTCACTTGCGTTCCACCGGTGGGGATGAAAAAATAGTCTTCGTTGTTCTTTCTTACCTTGCCCGGATGGCTATAAGCGCTAAATACCAGCCTCACGTCCCCCTCACCTCTCGTCCTGACGGGCTTCAACCCGCTCAAGATAACTCCTCCTGAGCTGACCGCAGGCGCCTTCAATATCCAGCCCCAGCTCCCTGCGCTTGGTAACGGCAATTCCCTGCGATTTCAGCACCGAAACAAACCTTTCCACAGCAGCCTGTGAACTCCTCTTGTACCCCAGCCCCCTGACGTTGTTCAAGGGGATGATATTGACATGGCACGGGAAGCCTTTAAGCCGTCGAGCCAGTTCAATGGCGTCCTTCTCACGATCATTCAAATCGCTGATCAAGGCATACTCAAACGTTACCCTCCTGCCGGTCTTTTTAAAGTAATATCTGCTGGCTTTGAGTATGTCGTCA
>JAMNZI010000168.1 GCA_023622385.1 Bacillota bacterium
ATATACAGAAAGTATACAGGCTCTTTAAGCCTGGTAGTAGGGCTATTGGCTTGCCCCACAGGTGTGAGGTACACACCACACCTGTGTTGCCCTATTGAGTGGAATATCCACCCAATAGGGAAGACGGCCTGAAATTCGGAGCTGTCAAGAATCCTCGCCTCTTCCAGGGCGGGGAGAAGTCAAATTGACGATGCAAAGGCTGCGGCAAGTCAAGCACAATATCAGCTGCGTAGGCTGGAGAGGGAGCTTATGGATGTGGGCAGCTTTCAGCATCTAAATATAGATTTAGGCCCGTTTGCTACTTTTGCCGACTTTTTCTTTGATGGGCTGATTGCCGATTGGGTTGTTCAATCGAGGATTTCTCAGTCGCGGGAAAACGCAAGGTGGGTATTAAGGCAGGTGGAGAATGTCAAGCAAAGGCTTGAGAAGGCTCTTGAGGAAGTTGAAAGAGAGATTGAACGTATTGAGTATGAAAGACAGGAGTTGATAAGAAAGGCCTGATGGTAGTTAGAAAGGTGGAAAGGGTATGATCGACTTTAAAAATGGCTGGTTTAAGCTTTCGGCAATCTCAAAGGCAGAGGGGGAAAAGGCGGTAGCGCCTCTTTTGATAGACGATGAGGAGGTTATCGCAGCTTTTCAATCGGTGCGGGATAAACTAATTTTTACAAATAAGCGCATTATCGCAGTAAACGTGCAGGGCCTTACCGGGACCAAGGTGGATTACACGTCGATTCCGTACAGCAGAATTCAGGCTTTTTCGGTTGAAACGGCGGGCGTGTTTGACAGAGATTGTGAACTGGAGATATATATAAGTGCTATTGGAAAAGTCAAATTCGAGCTTCGTGGCTCATTTGATATACGGGCGTTTAGCAGGGCAATTGGCAAGTATATATTGTGATAAGCAGGATGTAAAGAGGCATATAGACAATGTCATTTTTGTAAAAAATTGTCACAGTAAGAGCTGCATATCAGCACGTTTAAGATACAGGGGGTGAAAATTGATGGTAAAGATTTGCACCTCGGCGGATACAAAAGAAGTATCTTTGACCATCTACAACGGAGGGTTTGGAACCGTCAAAGAAGTTCGCACGGTTGGCCTTACAGGTGAAGAGACCGAGCTTGTCTTCGCAGATGTGGCCCAGCGCATAGAAACCGATTCGCTGCTTGTTGAGGGATTAAACGTGCTTGAGTTCAACTATGATTATGACCTGGTGAGCAGGGATAAGCTCCTCCAAAAGTACATCGATAAAGATGTATGGCTGGTGGATAGAGAGACTGGCGAAAAGAAAAAATGCCGGTTGTTGTCGGTTGAAGAGGGAGGCAAGTGCGTTCTGGAAGATTGTGCTACAAAGGAGATATACATTGACTCACAGGCTGAAATCGTATTGCCGTCGCTGCCGTCTGGCCTAATCGTGAAGCCGGCCCTTGTATGGAAAATAGCGCCTAGCAGAACGGATACTGTTAGGGTTTCTTATCTCAGCCGTGGATTTAAATGGGTTGCCAATTATGTGGTAGAGCTTTCAGAAAATGTTTTAAACATCGCCGGATGGGCTGAGATTGAAAATAAAAGCGGGGCAACGTTTGAAAATGCCAAGGTGAAGCTTATTGCCGGTGATGTGTATCGTGTCAATGAACTCCGCCGGATTGAATGTTTTGAGGATGGAGTGTATGTTAACGAGGCAATGGCGCCGCAGGCTGAAGAGAAGAGCTTTTTTGACTATCACATGTATACGCTGCTTCATCCTACCACGTTGAAGAATAATCAGACCAAGCAGATTAACATACTCAGCGGCTCAAATGTGCCATATAAGAAATATTATCAGCTGGAAGTGTATAATAAAAAAGTAAACATCGTTGTTGAGTTTGCCAACACGAGGGAGTCAGGTCTGGGCATTCCTATGCCTAAAGGCAAAGTCAAACTGTATAAGGTGGATGAGGATGATGGCTCTCTGGAGTTTATAGGTGAAGACTTTATAGATCACACCCCAAAAGACGAAAACATAAAGCTCAAGATAGGCAATGCCTTTGATATAACTTTTGACTGCAGAGAGGTGGGGCACAAAAGACTAAATGGTTTTGAGCATTACAGATACGAGTATATAATAAAAAATCATAAAGATGAATCAGCAGAAGTGCATTTTAATCATAAAATCTGGGGCGCATGGGAGATGGTTTCGTCAAGTCATGATTATATCAAGAAGTCATCCCGCGAAATAGAATTTGTGGTTGAAGTACCTGCTAATGAGAAAGCGGTGGTCTGTTTTGAATACAGAATTGACAGAAGACTGGAAATAACGCTGAAGAGATAATTAAATTTTCAAAACCCCGTGAGGGGTTGTTTTTATTTTTGGCATCAGGGGGTTTTGGTTGGCTGTGTATAAAAGTTTCGATGAAAAACATTGTAGAAAGACGGAGTAATTTGTTGAAATGTGATGTAAATGTTGCTATAATTAAATTAGAAAATTTTACTATACGTTTTAGAGGTGTATTTGGCTTAAATCCATGAAAATGGGAAAACCTGTAACCTTTGTTAAAGGGCAAACCTGTCGAAAGGCAGGGGCGCAAAGCCAAGGGCCTAAGGAACGTTATCGTTCTATGGCAGCCGGTTGCACAAAGGGTGATTGTAAAGACAGACGTAGCTCTGCATGGGGTGAAGATGTACTCCTTTTGCAATCGGCATGCAGAGCTTTTTTATTTGACTGAACGTACGTGTGATTGAGAAGTAGTTGAAATTTGTCTGGTGGTGAAGGTGTATGGCCATTCTCGCATTTGGTTTACATAGATTTGCAATTAGAGGGAATATGGATGGAGTTTCCTTTGTCAACAGCGAACCCGAACGTATGTTCGTACTGGGGGGGGGGGGGGGTAATTTGTGTATTAAATGTAATAAAATGGAAATATATAAGTGTTAAATATTTGGTTGGTGCATCATGAAGGGCTGTTGAGCACCATGGTCTGCAATTTTGGACTTGTGCTGTGTGTTTCTATATGGTAAGGTGCTGCAACGGCCTTTTGTTTTTGTAAAATATTAGCAAGTTTAGGGGTAAGGGGGATAAAATGAAAGCAGAAATCATGCGAAAAATTCTGCAGCAGATCCCGTTTGGCTGTGCTATTCACAAGCTGATTGAGGAGCAAGGTGGGAATAAGGATTACATCTTTCTTGATGTTAATCCTACATTTGAAAAATTGACTGGGTTAACAAAGAAAGCTACCGTAGGCAAGGGAGTAAAGGAAGTCTTGTATGGTACAGAGCTGAGGGCTTTTGATTGGATAGGCTTATATGAAGGGGTAACCTTAAGTGGACAAACACAGGAGGTTAAACAATATCTGGAATCGTTGAAGCGCTGGTATAAGATAACAGCTTTTGCAATAGATAAGGAGCATTTTATTACGGTATTTCAGGATGTCACCAAAGAAGTGGAATTGGAGAATGCTTTGGGAGAGAAGGAGAGTAGGATAAATGACCTTACTACAGAGCCTGACGCGGTATTTAATGAGAGGTTTGAGGTCACTGACAGAGAAAGGTATAGAGAAGAACTGTATTGCGAAAAAGAACTGTACAGGATTACCCTGCTTTCCATCGGTGAGGGCGTTGTTACTACTGATCAGGCTGGTCGGATAAGCATGCTCAATCCAGCTGCACAGCAGATTACTGGCTGGAGCGAGGATGAAGTAAAGGGAAAGCCTTTTGATGAGGTTTTTAAGTTGATAAATGAGGATACAGGGGAAATGGTAGAGAACCCCATAGCTGAAGCTTTACGGACGGGAAGTACTGTTAGCTTGGACAAACATACTGCCTTGGTAACCAAAGAAGGGTGTAGGGTACTGATAGCTGATAGTGTTATACCAATAAAGGCAGTGCCCATAAAAGATATGAAAGGCCGAACCGTGGGAGCAGTCATGGTGTTTCGCGATATCACACACCAAAAGGTGTGGCAGGAGAAGTTTAACAGCTTAAACTGGCGTGACCCGCTAACGGGGCTTTACAACCGTCGTTTTGTGGAAGAAGAGTTTGCAAGATGGCAGGCTTCTTCCAGAGCATTTTCCATTGCTGTTATAGTAGCTGATATCAACGGGCTTAAGCTGGTCAACGACATGTTTGGGGTTCAGGAAGGGGATAACCTGCTTAAAAGGGCTGCCAGGATATTGAGGGAAAGCTGTAGGAAAACCGATATAGTAGCCAGATGGGATGGAGACGAATTTATAATTCTTTTGCCACGCATCACAGCGCGGGCTGCCGAAAAAATTGTGGAGAGGATAAAAAACAGGTGCCTACAAAAGAAAGAGGGGGAGGTGCAGCTCAGCCTGGCCATTGGCTATGCGGTAAAGAGAAAGCCATTGGAAAGCTTGAATCAGGTTGTTAAAGAGGCAGAAGAGATGATGCATCGTACCAAGCTTATGGAGGAGAAAAGCTATCGCAATGCCGTGGTTAGCAGCATTCTTATGACGCTGTTTGCCAAAAGCACGGAGACCGAGGAGCATGCCGAGCGATTGAAAAGCTATTGCTTGGCAATAGGCAGAAAAATGGGGCTCTCATCTAAGGAACTGGATGAATTAGCCCTCCTGGCTGTACTCCATGATATAGGCAAGGTTGGTATAAATGAGAGCATACTGAGAAAGCCGGGACCGCTGACGGAGGAAGAGTGGGAGGAGATGAAGAAACACCCCGAGATTGGCTGGCGCATTGCAAAGGGCATTTCCGAGCTTGCACATATTGCTGAGTATATACTGCATCACCATGAACGCTGGGATGGGCATGGGTATCCAAGAGGGCTAAAGGGGGAAGAGATTCCTCTGCTATGCCGTATTTTAGCTGTTGTTGATGCCTATGACGCCATGACCAGCGATCGCGTGTACCGCAAAGCCATGAGTCGGGAAAAGGCACTTGCGGAGATAAAGAGGAACGCCGGAACGCAGTTTGACCCACAGGTTGTGGAAACTTTTATAGATTTATTGGCAAAGGAGGATGCGGAAAAAATCAATAAGGTTAAACCTTTTATTTAGTGGATGAAAGGGGAGGGGCATGTTGTTTAAAGCAGGCAACGTGGAAGAGGCGCTATCCCGGGCTGAAAAGTATTATAACTGCCATAGAAATTATTTGAGGGTTTATACTATAAGGCCGCCGGGTTCCATGCTTTGGGGGATTATCAAGTGGCGAGGGGTTTACAGGATAGAGGTATCCAGGCGGAAGAGAAAAGAAGTAGTTGAAGGTGACAAAGCCATCGATGGAACGGTAGAGATTAAAGATGGTGTTGTGAGAGTCAAGAATCCCGTGGGTGGTGGAAAATATCCTTCTTTAGTTGTAAATGATCAAAACATCGAAGTATATATAAATGGCCAAAGAGCAGTTGGATCATGTGTAGTTACAGAAAAAGACTGGATACAGATTATTCCCAGGGAAATCCATCCGGTTGCTCGCGTGGAGGTTAAGATTACACCCGATAAGATGCAGGCAATCTTAAAAATCGAAAGGATACCAGGGAGAAAGTACTTTTTGAGGGATGTAAAAGCCAGCAACAGCATTGTGGTTAGCGGAGACTATGAGGAAATTCCAGCACCGGATATTTCGGTTGAACAGTGTATACAAGAGTTGATTAAGAACGGAGTATTGCCGGAGTTCATACTCGTAGAAGAGATTGAGAGGTTGCTTAAATTACCGGGGAATGTAAGTGCAGTTGTAGCAAAGGGTAGACCCCCGATTGAGGGGGTTGACAGCCGTATAAAGTACTTTTTCATTCAACACAGCTATAGAAATCCCGATTTTGATACCGATAAGAAAGTCAATATGCTGGATCATACCATTATTCCTACGGTGGAAGTAGGGGAAATATTGGCTGAAAGGGTGGTTCCTGCTATACCGGGCATGGATGGAATGACGGTTACAGGAGAGGTTGTTAAAGCGCGTCCTGCCAAGGATGCGGTGTTTAAAGCAGGAAAAGGTGCAGTGCTTTTAGA
>JAMNZI010000202.1 GCA_023622385.1 Bacillota bacterium
GAAAAGGCTGCTGAGCAAAAGCCTACCCAGTCCATACCCAGTGGTGCTGAGCTGGTAAAAGCGCCCATGCCTGGTACCATACTGGATGTAAAGGTGAATGTGGGAGACGAAGTGAAGAGAGGGCAGGTACTGTTGATACTTGAAGCCATGAAGATGGAGAACGAGATCATGGCCCCCAGAGATGGTAAGGTTGTTGCAATTCAGGTAAGCAAAGGAGCGTCGGTAAACACGGATGACGTGTTGGTAGCCTTGCAGTAATATACGTAGGAGGAGGTGAAGTAATGGGGAAGCCATTTGGAGATGTAATACTGGATTTCATTCGAGATTCGGGCTTTGCTGCCATAACATGGCAGCAAGCCTTGATGTTAGGTATATCTTGGTTTTTGATTTTTCTAGCTATAAAGAAGAAATATGAACCTCTGTTGCTCTTGCCAATAGCCTTTGGAATGATGCTTGCTAATCTGCCATTGGCGGGGTTGACCGCTGAACCCCAATATGAAATGGTAAATGGCCAAATGCAGCTAAAACAGGTTGGTGGGCTTTTGTACTATCTGTATCAGGGAGTTAAGCTGGGCGTATATCCTCCTCTAATATTCCTGGGCATCGGTGCCATGACGGACTTTGGGCCACTCATTGCTAACCCGAGCAGCCTGCTTTTGGGAGCGGCTGCACAGCTGGGAATATTTGCAGCTTTTTTCCTGGCCAGGTTGCTGGGATTTGATCCCAAAGCCGCCGCTTCAATCGGCATAATCGGCGGTGCAGATGGCCCTACCGCTATATTTCTGACCAGTAGGTTAAAGCCGGAGCTTTTAGGACCCATTGCCATTGCTGCATATTCGTACATGGCCTTGATACCTATGATTCAACCTCCCATCATGCGGGCGCTCACCACCAAAAAGGAACGCCAGGTGGTTATGAAGCAGCTAAGGCCTGTATCCAAGCTGGAGAAGATTTTGTTCCCCATCGTAGTAACGGTGGTTGGTTCGCTCCTTGTACCTTCAGCGGCTCCTTTGTTGGGGATGCTGATGCTAGGTAACCTCTTTAGGGAAAGCCTTGTAGTGGATCGCCTCAGCGAAACGGCGCAGAATGAGCTCATCAACATAATTACCATATTCCTAGGCGTGACGGTAGGGGCCACGGCGACGGCTGAAAGGTTTTTATCTCCCGATACCCTCAAGATTATTGCCCTGGGGCTTGTAGCCTTTGCTTTTAGCACCGTAAGCGGCGTATTGTTTGGCAAGGTCATGTACTGGGCAACTGGAGGTAAAGTCAACCCGTTAATAGGATCGGCGGGGGTATCGGCTGTGCCCATGGCGGCCCGCGTTTCACAGGTAGTGGGTCAGCAAGAAAATCCCGGGAACTTCCTCCTGATGCATGCCATGGGCCCCAACGTGGCCGGCGTTATAGGTTCGGCCATTGCGGCAGGGGTGCTTCTCAACCTGTTTGGTTAATAGTATAAACTTTTGAATAGGAGGCTATTCATATGGCGAAGGTTAGGATAACCGAAACTGCTTTGAGGGATGCGCATCAGTCTTTGATCGCAACCCGAATGAGCACTGAAGAAATGCTGCCAGTAGTAGAACTGATGGATCAAGTGGGATATTACTCATTGGAGATGTGGGGCGGAGCCACCTTTGATGCCTGCTTGAGATTTTTAAACGAGGACCCGTGGGAGAGGCTCCGGAAGATACGAAAGATAGTGAAGAAGACAAAGCTGCAGATGCTGCTTAGAGGACAGAACCTGTTGGGATATAAGCATTATCCTGACGATGTGGTCAAGGAATTTGTCAAGAGAGCAGTGGGCAACGGCATAGATATCATCAGAATATTCGATGCGCTGAATGACGTAAGAAACCTTGAGACGGCCATTCGCGCTACCATCGATGAAGGTGCCCACGCACAGGCTACCGTTGTCTATACCATAAGCCCCATACACGATATAAAGCACTATATCGAGACCGCCAAGACGCTGGAAGAGATGGGAGCCCATTCCCTGTGTATAAAGGATATGGCAGGGCTTTTGACCCCATACACGGCATATGAGCTGGTTACCGAGCTTAAAAAGGCTGTAAAGATACCCATCCAGGTACACTCCCATTACACCAGCGGTCTGGCATCCATGACTTACCTGAAAGCCATAGAGGCTGGAGCTGACGTGGTGGACTGCGCCATTTCGCCCATGGCCCTTGGCACTTCCCAGCCAGCTACTGAGCCTTTGGTGGCTGCCCTTAAAGGTACACCGTACGATACCGGGTTTGACCTAGAACTGCTTAGCAAGATAGCCGATTACTTCAGGCCTTTGCGCGAAAAATACCTGAGCAGTGGGTTGCTCAATCCAAAGGTGCTGTCGGTAGACGTAAATACTCTCCGTTATCAGGTGCCCGGTGGGATGCTTTCCAACTTGGTATCCCAGCTCAAGCAGCAAAATAGGCTGGATAAGTATGAGGAGGTGCTCAAAGAGGTACCCAGGGTACGTGAAGATTTGGGCTATCCGCCGTTGGTAACCCCGACCAGCCAGATGGTGGGAACCCAGGCGGTGCTCAACGTCATAATGGGCGAGCGTTACAAGATGGTGCCTGCTGAAGTGAGGGCCTATGTGAGGGGCGAATACGGCAGGCCTCCAGGAAGAATCAAAGAGGAGGTCCGCAAGAAGATCATAGGGGACGAGCAGCCCATCACCTATCGTCCCGCTGATGCTCTTGAGCCGGCGCTTGACAAGTATCGTGAGGAGATAAAGGCTTATATGGAGCAGGAAGAAGATGTTCTCACCTATGCGCTGTTCCCGCAGGTGGCCATGAACTTTTTCAAGTATCGCCAGGCTCAGAAATATAAGATTGACAGCACTTTGCTGGATGAGGAAAATAAAGTACATCCCGTTTAATGGAAAATTGAAGACGGGAAATTTATGGGTTAAAGGGGTGGCATGCAGGCAACCCAAACGTAGCCTTAAAAGATGGGTGTATGGCTTGTTGGCCACCTTCTTCTTTTTGTCGTATAAGCCAATGAAAGGGCGGAAATGCGGGTAAAAAGTGGGCATTTACGCAGTTAACATCTGTAATGAAGGTATATGATGTTGGGACAGTTGCTGGTGTATTTGAGTACCTTGACGTGGCTGCCCGGTTTTATTCTTTTCCCGCATTTGAGGCACATGTAATTTTGTTTATAAAGGATGTCTTCGGAGACCTCGACGTTGAGGTGGCCGTACTTTTTCCAGCTCTTCCATCCGGTCTTACATAAAAGGTGGCGTTTGTTGTAATCTGCATATACCCATCTCAGTATCCTGTGGAAATGCAGGGGATACCTAGTGTACTTTACATACTGAGCGGGAACTCCAAGGCTCAATGCATATTCCTGGAAGGTGTTTTCTATTACTGCCTGTAGTGGGTCCTTGATCTTGGTGCTGTTTACGTTAAATCCCTCCTTTTTCAGTTTACGCCTTACCGTTTCAAACATGTATCCCTGGCAGATCAGCATTTCCTCATCCTTGCTCACGTTTAACTTTGATATCAGCGAATATACTATTTCCTCGCATTTGTCGATGTATGCTTTTCTTTCAAAGGCACCCTCATGATAGAATTCAACTGGGATGAAGTCAAAGATGAATTCCTTGGTCTCTACGCGCATGGCGCCAATGCAGGTGCCCCCTACTAAGCTTCCGCTTCCAGCGTCGTCGATTTGTACCAAATACATCCACTCCTTATGTCCTAAGTCGAGACTTTTCCTTGAATTTATTATTGTAATAAACTATATTTTTAAAACAGCTGCGATAAAAGCGTGTAAATATTTGAAAATGATAGTAAGATACTAATGGAAAGGCGCGAAGACGAAGCGTGTTGAGACGTGCACGCATTTGATGATATAATAGTATAGACAAAAGAGGATGCAGAAGGGGATGAGGTATGAGGATTTTGGTAACAAACGATGACGGTATCTTTTCGAAAGGGATCATTCAGCTGGCCAAAAGCATGAGCAGGATTGGGCAGGTGGTGGTAGCAGCTCCCGATGAAGAGAGAAGTGCGATAGGCCATGCTATAACGCTACATAAGCCCCTCAGGATAGAGCCGGTAAAGCTTCCTGATGTGGATGTTGAGGCCTATTCTATCAACGGCACCCCGGCCGATTGCGTAAAAATTGGCGTTGACGTCATAATGAAACGAAAAGTAGACTTGGTCATATCCGGCATCAATAGGGGGCCCAATCTGGGTACCGACGTCATATATTCTGGTACTGTGTCGGCAGCCATTGAAGGGTGTATCCTCAATATCCCCTCGGTTGCTATATCGCTGGTATCTTATAAGTCAGATGACTTTTCATACGCCGGCGAGGTAGCGGTGGAGGTGGCGCAAAAGCTGCTTGAACACGGGTTGCCCGAGGGCGTTTTGCTCAACGTAAACGTACCTGCGGTGCCCAAAGGAGAGATAAAGGGCATAAAGGTTGTGCGGCTGGGCATACGGCGCTATGCCGAGACATATATCAAGCGGCTGGATCCGCGAGGTAAGCCGTATTATTGGCTTACCGGCGAGGCCATTGACGCTACCCAAGAGGATATGCAGTTGGATACCGATATAGCCGCTGTAAATCAGAATTACGTTGCGATTACGCCAATTCACCTGGATCTGACGTTTTATTCTTTAATGGATACAGTGACAGGCTGGTTTAAAGGGCAATGATTTAGGAAATTAAAAGAAAGGCGGGATGTTGGGTGGGAAATGAGGACAGGTTTACCCTTGACGTAAGGGCGGTCTTGGATATAAACAATTTTCCCGACCTGTATAAGATAGTAGACTTTTTAAACAAGAATTTAAAGGACAAGGGCTTGGTTTTCGGGCTTGCTCAAAAGGATGAAGAAACCATGCGCATATCCATATACGAAATTGATCAAATGAATAAATAAAGCCTTAAATTTGCAACTGGAAGATAATGTGTTAAAATATGTTTGTAAGCATTCAAAGGACCATGGGGAGGATATTTGAATGGATAATGAAGATTTACTTCATAGGATTACCGAGCAATACAAGAGGATGAGCAAGGGCCAAAAGCTTATTGCGGATTACATCCTTAACAATTACGACAAAGCCGCCTTTATGACGGCATCCAAGATAGGTCAGAAGGTTGGAGTAAGTGAGTCCACCGTGGTAAGGTTTGCTAATATGCTGGGCTATGAGGGATATCCGCAGCTTCAGAAGGCGCTGCAGGAGGTGATTCGCAATAAGCTGACTACTGTGCAGCGAATAGAGATGACATCCGAGCTGGATGAATCCACCCTCTTGAAGATGGTGTCAAAGATGGATATAAACAACATACGCCTTACCGTTGAGGAGATCGATAAAGAGGTATTCAACAGAGTGGTGGATAGGATATTTTCTGCCAGAAGCATATATGTGTTGGGATTGAGAAGCGCCGCTCCTTTGGCTCAGTTTATGGGATATTATTTGAGCTTCATATTTGAAAAGGTCAGAGTGGTAACCTCCGGGGTTAACGACATATTGGAGCAGCTCATTCACATTCAACCGGAAGATCTGCTGATCGGCATAAGCTTTCCCAGGTATGCAAGGCGCACGGTGGAGGCTATGGTATTTGCAAAGAACAAAGGGGCTGAAACTGTGGCCATAACCGATTCGTTGCTATCGCCTCTTACGTCTTATGCGGACCACATATTGCTGGCAAGGAGCGATATGGCCTCCTTTGTAGATTCCTTGGTGGCGCCCTTGAGCCTCATCAATGCCCTGATTGTGGCTGTGGGCATTCGCAAGAAGGCCGATATCTCGTCCGAGTTTCAAGAGCTTGAGAAAATATGGGGCGAATATAACGTGTATATTGGTAAGGATGGTTCTTAAGGGAAGTATGTTTGTGTATATTGCAAGGCACGGAGAAACTCAGTGGAACATTGAAGGAAGGACGCAGGGAGCCTGCGATATAGGGTTAACCGATAAAGGGCGCACTCAGGCGTTGCGCCTGGCCAGGCGCCTTAAAGGTCTGCCTATTAGGGAAATATACTGCAGCGACTTGAAAAGGGCTGTTGAGACCGCTTCAATCGTGGGGCAGGAGATCGGCGCTGGCTTGGTGGTCACTCCGCTTCTAAGGGAGGCTTCTTTTGGAGAGTGGGAAGGCCACACCATAGGCGAGATTGAGCGCATCTTTCCGGGGCAGCTGACCAGGTGGTACGATGACCATACCTTTTGCGCTCCAGGGGGAGAAAGTTTAAGTTGCGTCAGGGAGAGAATAAGGAAGTTTATAGACCAGATCAAGTCTTTAGGATATGCAGAAGATGAGGGTATTTTGGTGGTCTCCCATGCCTTGACCTGTAAAGTGCTTATATTGGAGCTTATGAACCTGCCGTTATCTTATGTCAGGAGGATCAAACAGGACAATACGGGCTTGACCGCCATAAAGGTGTTGCCTGAAAGCAATGTCCTCATTTTTCTCAATGAGACGTACCATGTTGATGATTGAATATTACTTGTACCCTATGGCCTGTCAGGTTATAATGATAGATGTAAAAGATCTGTTGTGATGGTGAGCTAAAAATGTAAAGTCGATGATGGAGGGTATGGGATGAATCTTGTGGGAAGCAAAGAGGTTGCCCGGGCAGCTATAGAGATGTCGTTGACCCGGACCAGGGAAGAAGAAAGGGCGTTAAAGGAACATCTACAACGAGAGGGCATAAGCGCTGCTGCAGTCGATTATGGTGGGGAATTCATAACTTCGGTTAACAAGGTTGTAGAGCGGGCTGTTGTTGCTGCTAAAAGGGAAGGGATAATAAGCGAAACGCATCCAGAAGAAGGGGCAGTGGCAGGAGCAACCAGAGAAGCCCTTTCACAGATCATGAACAAGGCCATAGGCCTTAATGTAGGCGGCAAGATAGGGATTGCCAGGTGCGGTGACCATATAAGCGTGGCTTTGTTCTTTGGCATAGGGATGATCCATTTAAACGAGGTGGCCATTGGCCTGGGACATAGAGTGGTATAGTTGAGGTGTTTTTCATATGCGCATTAAAGCCATAAGGGGAGCTATAACAGTCCAAGAAAATACGCGCCAGGAGATCCTGGACAAGACAAAAAGATTGCTCAGCACTATAATGGATAAAAATGCCTTGCGGTATGAAGATATAATCAGCGTCATATTTACGGCTACAAGGGATCTGGATTCGGCGTATCCTGCGGTTGCTGCCAGGGAGATGGGCATGACCCAGGTACCGCTTCTGTGCTGTCAGGAGATGTATGTGGAGGGGAGCCTGGAAAAGTGCATACGGGTCCTCATCCATGCATATTGGGACGATGATAGGGTTCCGCAGCACGTATATCTTGAAAAAGCGGTGAATTTAAGGCCGGACATTGCACAAATTTGAGCTATAGAGGAGTGTCTCAATGAAGAAGATTGCCATTGCCATAGATGGCCCTGCAGGGGCAGGTAAAAGCACCATAGCTAGGATGGTTGCCGAAAAGCTTAACATACATTATCTGGATACAGGAGCCATGTACCGGGCTGTGGCTTTAAAGGTGCTTAATGAAGGTTTAGACCCCTCCAATCATGAACAGGTCGTATCAATTCTTCCCTCAACTCATATCGGGGTTACATACCAGTATGGGATTCAAAGCGTATATTTAGATGGTGAAGACGTCACCCACCTGCTCAGGCAACCTGAGGTGGGCAAAGCCGCCTCAGCGGTAGCGGTCATCCCGGAGGTGCGCATGAAGCTGGTGGAGCTGCAGCGGAACATAGCGCAGAATTATTCGGTGGTGGTAGACGGTAGGGATATAGGGACCTTTGTACTGCCCAATGCCGATAGAAAGTTTTATTTGACGGCTACGCTGGAGGAGAGGGTAAGGCGCAGATGGTTGGAGATGCGGGAGAAGGGCTATAACCAAAGCATGGAGGATGTAAAGAAAGAGCTGGAGGCCCGTGATAGGAACGATATGGAAAGGGCATTTGCGCCATTACGGAAAGCGGAAGATGCTATACTCATAGATACTACGGGCAAATCCATTGAGCAAGTGGTCAGTGAGGTGTGCCGATATTTGCCCGATTTATCTGCTTACGGTCGGTAAAAGGGAAGCGGGGTGATATCATTGTTCTACAAATTTGCGCGGGCCATAGTGCGTCCCATAATGTTTTTGCTCTTCAGACCCAGGGTTGAAGGGCTTGAGAACTTTCCCATGGAGGGCAAGACCATTATATATTCAAACCATATCTCGCTGTTGGACCCCATACTGATCGGGTGCGTGCTGCCGAGGCAGGTGTTCTTCATGGCCAAAGCGGAACTGTTTAAAATTCCGCTGCTTCGGACTATAATTAGGCATCTGGGCGCTTTCCCAGTAAAACGGGGCACGGCAGATCTATCGGCTATCAAACACTCCCTTCAAGTGCTCAATGAAGGAAAGGTGTTTGGCATCTTTCCGGAAGGTACGAGAAACAAGACGGGGTTTCTCCAAAGCTTTTCCCATGGCATAGCTTCCATTGCCCATAAATCCAGAGCCAAGGTTTTACCCATTGCTATTGTGGGGCAGTATAGATTGTTTAGGCCGATGGCCGTCAAGATCGGCAAGCCCCTGAATTTTGACGATTACTTTGCTCAGAAGTCCAATACAGAGCTTCTTGACAGGATGGCCAATCAAATGGAACAGGCGCTGAAGAATTTGCTCAGCGCTTAAGCTCCAGAGGAGGCTTCGAAGTTGAAAGTCGTAGTGGCTAAAAATGCTGGCTTTTGTTTTGGCGTCAGGCGCGCTGTGGAGGCGGTGTACCAGCAGCTTAAAAAGCCGGATAATAAGGTTTACACTTATGGTCCAATCATTCACAACCCCCAGGTGGTAGAGGAGCTGAAGGCAAAAGGCGTCGTCATCGCCGAGGAGTTGGAACATATAGAAGAAGGTACCATTGTAATTCGCTCCCATGGCGTACCGCCACAGGTTTATCGCTTGATGAAGGATAAAGGGTTGCGCGTGGTTGATGCTACATGCCCTTACGTGAAGCGAGTTCACAATGTGGTCAGCAAATATTATAGCAAGGGTTATCGGATCATCATAGTCGGAGAAAAGGAGCATCCCGAAGTAATAGGTATAAACGGCTGGTGCGACAATTCCGCAGTCGTGATCGATGACCCTGCACAGGTGGAGTCCTTGCCTCATATGGATAAGGCCTGTGTGGTAGCCCAGACCACAACGCCGCACAAAAGATGGGATGCCATAGTAGAGCAACTCTACAGCAAAGTTGATCAGCTTGAGGTTTTCAATACCATATGCAATACCACTTCTGTGAGACAGGCTGAAGCTGAAGCCATAGCCAAGATGGTGGATGTGATGCTGGTCATTGGAGGCAAAAATAGCTCCAACACCCGAAAGCTCTACTCCCTATGTAAAACCCATTGTAAAAAAACCTTTGCAATTGAAACTGCAAAGGATATTGATGTTAATGCAATACGTCCAGGGGATAAGGTAGGCATTACTGCCGGTGCCTCTACTCCTGACTGGATCATCAAGGAGGTAATTGATATGGTGAATGAATTAAATGATGGGAAAACGGGTGGAACCATGAATGGACAACCACAGGATGATGCCCGCATTTCGCAGGGACAAGCTGTCCAGCAGGAAATGCAAAATGAAGCCCTTGAAAGCAGAAATCATCACCAGGAAAGCAGCGCAAACCAATCGGCGCCTGCACCGGAGAATGCGGTACGGCAGGAACAACCCGAGCCGGAAATGCCAGCCATGGAAGATCTTGAAAAGGCAATGGTATCCTTGAGGCCCGGTCAGGTTGTTCGGGGCACAATACTCAAAATAACTCCGGAAGAGGTGATAGTAAACCTGGGCTACAAGTCAGATGGCGTGTTGCCCGTCAGCGAATTGGAGTTGGCTGATCCGCATACCGGTGAGGTTAAATGGCACGAAGGTGACCCCATAGACGTTCAGGTTGTGAAGATCGACGATGGTGAGGGCAACGTCCTCCTTGCGCGTAAGTCGCTTGAAAGGAGGCTAGCATGGAATGAGCTGGAAGAGGGCTTCAAAAGTGGCAGGGAGTTTAAAGGCATTTGCACAGAGGTGGTGAAGGGAGGCGTGCTGGCCGATATAAACGGCATTCAGGCCTTTGTGCCCGCTTCGCACCTGTCTACGCGATATGTAGAGGATTTAAATTCCTTTGTGGGGACGGCTTTACGGCTTAAGGTCTTGGAAATGGATCGGCGCCGTAACAGGGTAGTGGCCTCCCAGAGGGTTATCCTGCAGGAAGAGGAAGAAGCTAGAAGAAAGGCGCTGTGGGATTCCATACAGGAAGGGCAGGTAATTACGGGCACGGTTAAGAGGCTTACAGATTTTGGTGCCTTTGTGGATATTGGCGGAGTAGACGGTCTGGTGCACATATCCGACCTATCATGGGGTCATGTAAGCCATCCAAGCGAGGTGCTGCAAGAGAACCAGCCCATAACCGTAAAGGTGCTTTCGGTGGATAGAGAAAAGGGAAGGATCGCCCTTGGATACAAGCAAACCCTTCCGCAGCCATGGGACGGCGTAGGGGCGAAGTATCACATAGGGGATATAGTAACCGGCAAGGTGGTAAGGCTCACCCATTTTGGGGCTTTTGTAGAGCTGGAGCCTGGCGTTGATGGGCTGGTGCATGTGTCTGAAATATCCGATAAGCATATCAACAAGGCGGCTGATGTGCTGCAGGTAGGGCAAGTAGTAAACGTTAAAATACTGGACATAAAACCGGAACAGCGAAGGATAAGCCTCAGCATAAGAGAAGCGCTTCGTGAGCAGGAAGAGAAAGAAGCACGCCAAGTGGAGCAAACCCATCAAAGCGGTGAAGGCTTGTCGATCAACCTGGGGGAGCTCTTTCGGGATAGATTGAAGTCTGAGAATCTAAAATAGAAGCAGCGCAAGCTGCTTTTATTTTATGCGCTTTTGATGTATAAAATTTTCGATTGTGGTAAAACTAGATACTGAACCTCACAAACACATTGAGACCCCCCTTTACACTTGAAGCCGCAAAATCCTGTTTTGCGGCTTTTTTTTTGCCTAATTATATGATAAACTCTATATTTAATTGAGGTACCAGCCGGTATAGGGGGGATAAGGCATGTGTTGGACATACGAGGACTTTAAAAAGGCGATTTTGGAGCTTACCGGCATTGATTTGTCAAGTTATAAGGAAAAACAGATGAAAAGGCGCATAGACTCATTGATAAGGCGTAATGGCTATGAGGGGTACCAGCCATATTATCGCGCGCTTGTTGAAGATAAAAAGAAGCTAGATCAGTTTTTGAACTATATAACCATAAACGTTTCGGAATTCTTTCGAAATCCAGGCCAATGGGCCATTCTGGAAAAGGAGATACTCCCGGATTTGCTGGAGAGATACGGCAACCTCAAAATTTGGAGTGCGGCCTGTTCTACCGGGGAAGAGCCCTATTCCCTGGTAATGCTCCTTGCCAAGTTTCTCCCCCTGGAGCGCATACGCATCCTGGCCACCGATATAGACAGGGAAGCGTTGGACAAAGCCAGGGCTGGTATATACGATGCCAGGAGCTTACAGTCTGTGCCGCAGGAACTGGTGAATAGGTATTTTAAACCTTTCAATGGCTTCTTCGCTATCGATTCTAGAATCAAAGCCTGTGTCGACTTTAAACGCCATGACCTGTTGAATGACCCTTTTCCGGATAATTGCCACCTCATACTGTGCAGGAATGTCATGATATACTTTACAGAGGAAGCCAAAGTGAAGATTTATGGGAAGCTGCACGATGCCCTTCATCAGGACGGGGTATTGTTTGTGGGCAGTACTGAACAAATCATAATTCCCCAGAAGTATAAATTCCAACCGTTTAAGCCCTTTTTTTACAAGAGGATGTGAAGCTTGGCCGGTGCAGAGGAATTTATCTGGCACAGAGGGCGTTTATTCTGGATGCTATGTTGTCCAGGTCAACTATTTCGTCGTGAAGCCCCTGCTGTATGATGGCTTTTGGCATCCCAAATACGGTGCAGGTAGAGGCTGACTGCGCTATGACATAGCTGCCAGCTTTTTTAGCCTTTTGTATGCCTTCCAGGCCATCACTCCCCATGCCGGTCATTATGATACACAGGGCCTCGGGACCGTATGTGTTGCCGACAGATTCCATGAGCAGATCCACCGAGGGAGCATATATATAGTCAAACATGTCCTTGGGATACAGGGAGATCACGTCTCTTTTTTCTATGGCTATATTCATCCCACCAGGGCATATATAAACGTGGCCTGGCTGCAATGCCTGATTGTGATGGGCTTCGATTACGGGCATTGCAGCGATGGAATCAAGGCGTTGGGCCAGGCTTTTTGTAAATATGGGTGGCATGTGCTGCGCTATGACTATTGGAACCGCAATGTCGGGCTTGATGTTGGGTATGACCTCTGCTAAGGCCTTGGGCCCGCCTGTAGATATGCCTATGCAAACTATGGCATAACCGCTTTTTGATGGCAAAGCGCTATGGGCAGCCTTATACTCATTGGATTGCTCTTTTTGGGTGGCGCCGTATGCGTTGCTTTCAATGGCCATGTATATTTTTTTCAGCAGCGCATCTTCGCTTAGCTGTTCTTTTGGCATATAATCAATAGCGCCATTTTCCAATGCCCTAAGGGTAAGTTCAACCTCTTCGTTGGTCAGGGAGCTTATCAGTATTACAGGTGTAGGACACGTTGCCATGATCTTCTCTATCGCTTCTATGCCTGACATGCGAGGCATCACTATATCCATGGTAACTATGTCCGGGCGCAGGGCATGCACCTTTTCCACCGCTTCGATGCCGTCCCGGGCCACGCCTACCACCTTTATATGAGGGTCTGATTCGATAATGGAACGAATTCGCATCCGCATAAAGGCTGAGTCATCTGCAATCAATACCTTGATCAAAAAGATCATCTCCTATTGCCTTGTTTTGGTGCATATATATTATAACAAAAAAGATAGCTATGGTTGAGACAAAATGGCAGTGGCTATTTTGTCCCTTTTCGGATTGACCTGTCCATTTCTTCGGGTTATAATGGTTATACGAACAGTAGCTGTTTTGTTTGTTTATGGAAGCGTTTTGCCTGGCGAATGGCGCACTGTCAGCAGCACGCACAGCGTCAAGCACAAAGGTTTAACTCAATCGTATGGCTTTTGCAGATGGGCTGTGCTGGTTCGTGTAAAGGAGAGGAATGAAGGGGGGCTTTTATGGCTAATATAATGATCAATTTGGGACTGGCGATCCAGGAAAAGGACCTGAGGCGGTTAAGGGAAAGCCTGCAGAAGATGTCACCCAACGATGAGGTTACCATAAGGTTAGAGTCGGCATACAGCTATGAGGAGGATATAATCATAAACGAACTGGAAAGGCTGGGGATGGATTATCGTTCCTATGGCGGTAAAGGCAATGACTTTTACGTCATTGTGAGGCGTAGGCTGCACTAAAAGGGCGTGATGCTACATATCACGTCCCTTGTTGTATATTTTGTAAATGAGATGCCGTCCTATCCCCAATACAAAGTAGTCTAAAGCCACGGGGTAGTTGAATATAATAAGCTTAGCAGGAGGGGTTAGGATGGCATTAAGCAAATTGAGAAAGGATATCATAGCTCTTTTGTACGTGATGATCTTTTTCCTATTGTATGTAGCCTTGGAAGGGTACAGCTTGAAGTTCGGCCCTGAGCCATATATGCCGGCGGCCAGCCAGGATGGTAGAGGTGCTGGACAAGATGAAGGAGAATATAACATTTTCATCGATTTGACTGAATCCACGCTGTACCTGTTTAAAGGCAACAAGTTGGTCAAAAGGTACCCCATAGCCCAGGGCAAGCCTTCCACTCCGTCTCCCATTGGAGTTTGGGAAATTGTGACCAAGGCTAGGAACTGGGGTTCGGGGTTCGGTACCCGATGGATGGGCTTAAACGTGCCCTGGGGGTCATACGGCATTCATGGGACCAATAGGCCGGAGTCCATAGGGCGCAGGGCATCGGCCGGATGCTTCCGCATGAGGAACAAGGATGTTGAGGAGCTATATGACCTGGTACCCTACCGTACAAAAGTGGTGGTGTATGGTGGGCCCTTTGGCAACCTCGGTAGCCAGCTTGTAAAATTGAAGCCGGGGGACCGGAGCTCCCATGTGCTGGAGGTACAAAAAAGGTTAAAACGTTTAGGCTATTATAAGGGGGGGTTGGACGGCGTATACGGTGAGGGCATGAAGTACGCCCTTATACAGTTTAAAAAGGACCATGGATTGCCTATAAACCACTACGTGGACTGGGCTACATACAAAGCGCTGGGGATTATTCCATTTGAGTAAAAATTTAGCCGAAGTTTCAGCAAAGAACGCGATGGGGGCACGAAAGTTGATGGAGGTACGAAGGAATGTTAACCAGGGTGATCATAACCGAAACCGTTGATCCGTGGTGGAATCTGGCAGTAGAGGAGCATCTTCTCGAAAGGGTGCAGCCGGGCCAGTGCGTCCTATATCTATGGCAAAACCAAAACACCGTGGTGATAGGTAAAAATCAAAACCCCTGGAAGGAATGCCGGGTTGATCTGCTGGAAAAGGAAGGGGGAAAGCTGGCCAGGCGCATCTCTGGCGGAGGAGCGGTATTCCACGATTTAGGCAACCTCAACTTTTCCTTTTTGGTTGATAAGGAAAAATTCCACATTCCGTCTCAGTTGGAGGTAATCTTATCGGCGGTTCGAAAGCTAGGCATAAATGCCCAGTTCAGCGGGCGCAACGATTTGGTGGTTGATGGCAAGAAATTTTCAGGCAATGCGTTTTGCTATCGTAAGCATTCGGCATTGCATCACGGCACCATATTGGTATCGCTGGATTACCATAAGATGGTCAGGTATCTGCAGGTACCCCTGCAAAAGATTCAGAGTAAAGGCATAGATTCGGTGCGATCCAGGGTAATCAATCTGGTTGATATAAATCCTGGCATCACGGTGGAGGATGTTAAGAAGGCGGTAGTAGAGTGCTTTGAGCAGCTCTATGGGGATGCAGGTTCCGCCTTTTACGCAGATGAGGTAATAGACAGACAAGAAGTTGAAAGGCTATACCGCAAATATTCATCGTGGGAATGGCGATATGGCGAAACGCCCCGGTTTAATATGACTATAGATACCCGTTTCAGTTGGGGTGGCATAGAATTGTGCTTTTTGCTTGAAAAAGGCGTCATACAAAACGTCACAGCCTATTCCGATGCCATGGATGAGGCTTTTATTGACATGATACCTCAGGCCCTTAAAGGTTGTGCATTTAATTCTCAAGCCATGGCTCAGGCGCTACAGGCGATGAATGCAGATGAGGGCCATAGGGGGCAAATGCTGGAAGATATAATTCAATGGATATTGAGCAGAGGTTTTTAGGGAGGTGATCTTTATGGGCTTGATAGGAAATATATATGGCCTTTTGGGATACTACTGCCATGTAAGGGACAAGCTGGATAGGGCTATGCGCTTTTACGAAAGGGGTATGGCGCATGATATGACCAGGCCGTCTTATAAGCTGGCTTATGGGGTCTTGCTCTTGAAGGGCGGCCAGTTTCAGAAAGCCAAAGATATTTTCAGCAGCGTACTCATTGATCCCGGTTATAAGGACTCGGTAAAGAATATGGCCAAGCTGAACTTGAGCTTGGCATACTGGAAGCTGGGGGATATCGATACCGCCATCGAAATGCTAAGGGAGCTTCACCGGAAGCAGAGAACTGCTAGGATATATGGAACTTTGGGATATTTGCTCATTGAAAAAGGGGACCTGGATGAGGCTTTAAAGTACAATCTGGAAGCCGTAAAGTACGATGATGAAGACCCCGTCATATTGGATAACTTGGCCCAGACCTACTATATGATGGGCAAGATAAAAGAGGCCAAGAAGTATTTTGAGAAAGCTGAGTCGCTCAAAAACGACCAACCCTCTACCCTTTATTATCTAGGCTGTATCTATGAGCGGGAAGGAAACCTTCAAGCCGCCAAAGAAAAGCTTGAAAAGGCCTTGGAATGCAATACCAACCCTTTGAGCACCGTGAGCAATGAAGCAATACAGCAAAAGCTGGAGGAGATAAACAGCGCCTTTCAGTCCAGCAGCCTCAAGTAAACGGTTTTTCTGCTGTTTGGCTGCGAAGCGTTGTCAGAATTATCGGGATTTTCGGCCGTGCCTTTCTGCTGTTGCCTATCCTGGAGTGGGGCTGATGGTGGCACCTTGACCGAAAGACGGGCGGTGGAGGTGCCCTGGAGCGGCTGACCATCTACTTCCAATTCGGGGTGTATTGGGACTATGAAGTAGGTATATTCCTCGCCGCGATTTATCAAAGTATCCACCCATTCTACAGTATCGAGGGACCCCGTTTTTACCTGGTGGATGAGCAGAGGGGTATTTTTCCCCTCTTCTAATCTAAAAATGTTATAAGCAGCAAAGGTATCTTGCGGTTTAAATGAGATGACCGGCAAGCCGTCATCGTTCAAGGTTACTTTGAAGTCGGAAGGAGCCTGTGGGGGCACCCAATAGTTGGATTGTTGGGTGGGTGCGGTCCCAGGCGTAAAGTACTCGGTTATAATATAGTCGGGTGGCGTAAGGGGCGATGCCAAAAGCGCCTTTTTTTGTTCTTGTAGCGCTTTGGCATCCAGCTTGACCTCTATTATATTGGCGGGTTTTGTAAAATCAGGTGCATTTCTGTCCTGGTATATATATTTAAAGATGGCTTTTGCGATTTCAGCAGGGTACTTTCCGCCTACCGCATCTGCAGGTAGGTAGTGCTGTTTGTCCACATTGTCATATCCCATCCAGACTGTAACGACGTACTCCGGGTTATACGCTACGATCCAGGCATCCTTTACACCGGCTATTCCTTCAAATTGTGCTGTATCTGGAAGCTCCACCGTGCCTGTCTTGGCTGCCAGAGGTATATTCAAGTCTTTGAGCCTGGTGGCTGTTCCGTTTTTTACGGCTGACCGCAATATATCGTTTAAAATAAAAGCGCCTTCTTCGCTCATCACCTGGCTTTTTATAGGTTTGGATTGGTATACCGTTATGCCGTAAGAATTTTCTATACGGCGTATGGTGGTGTAATCCTTGTACCTTCCATTGTCGGCCAGTGCGGCGTATGCCCTGGCAAGCTGTATAGGAGTTACACCTTTATAAAATCCTCCCAGGGCAATGGGAAGGCTGTATCTGTCTTGGTCTGCAAAGGGTATTCCAAATTTTTCGGCAAAAGCGATCCCGTTTTGGATTCCTATATCTTTGAGTAGGCGTACGGCAGGGACGTTTATTGAATCGGCCAAGGCCTCTCTGATTGTTATCCATCCGCGGTACTTGCCATCAAAATTTGAGGGCTGGTAATCGCCAAACTGCGTTTCCGCATCTAAAACAAAGCTAGCGGGGCTGTACCCAAAATATTCAATGGCAGGGCCATATACCAGCAAGGGCTTTATGGTCGAACCGGGCTGTTTTGGAAGCAGGATGCGATTCAGCCCTTTCTGTATGACGGTATTCCCATCCAGATGTTCCCTACCTCCAATGATGGCGCGAACTTCCCCTGAAAGCACATCCAGCACCACCAGAGCACTTTCACAGGGGATGCCGCTTGCTGGACATTGGGGGAACAACTCATCTTTAGAATACAGCTCTTCAACATATCTTTGTAATCTCCTATCAAGGGTGGTGTATATCCTATATCCTTGCGTCAGCAGGGCCTCTTCGGGCACCCCTAGTATCTCAGCGGCTTCCTCAAGGACCATGTCCATAAAAAAGCGGTGGGGATAATTTCGGGGGGATGGCCGGGCAAATACCAGCTTTTCTGCCTTGGCTTTTTCGCCCTCTTCTTGGGAAAGGAAACCGTACTTTACCATGAGGTCTATTACCAAATTTTTGCGTTTTAAAGATTCCTCCATATTGCTAAAGGGAGAATATTTCGATGGGCTTTTAGGAATGCCCGCCAACAAAGCAGCTTCAGCCACCGTCAGGTCTTTGGCGGATTTGCCAAAATACATTCTTGAAGCTGCTTCAATTCCGTATGCTCCCTTGCCAAAATATATCAGGTTGAGATACATCTGCAGTATTTGATCTTTGGCATATAGCTTTTCCAGCCTATACGCAAGGTATATCTCCTGGAGCTTTCTGTGGATGGTCTTTTTTTGAGTGAGAAAGGCGTTGCGCACCACCTGCTGGGTGATGGTGCTGGCGCCTTCTGCATATCTTCTTTGTTTAATGTTTTGTAACAGCGCCCCAAAGAAGCGCCTTATGTCAAACCCGTGATGCTTATAAAAGCGTATATCCTCCACGGCGATAAATGCCTCTTTGACGTGGTCGGGGATTTCAGATAATGAGACCTTTATCCTGTTCTCTAGGCCATATATGCTGGTAATAAAGTCGTCGTTCATATCGTATATGAAAGACGATTGCTGGATGTCTTCTATTTTGCTCAGGTCAATGTCCTTGAGCTGATTGATTATGATGCTGAAATATACGGCCGCTGACATAAGTCCAGTTATGGCAAAAATGAGCAGGACTATAGCCATGGAACGATAGAGCGACCGATGATGTTTTTTTGCCTTTCTGCTCATCCGGGAAGGTATCGGTTCGTTGTGGTTCATAGGGAATAACCTCCTGATCCAGTCTCCATTTCATCTTGATTATTCCCTATAAACCGGAAAATTAAACTAAATTAAAAAGGCTCCTTGTCGGAGCCTTTATTAACCTTTAAAATCTTTTACGATATGCATTTCACCCTGCCCGCGTTCCACGTTCATCTCATAAATTCGGTTGGCTTCTAGTTTTTGGGCAATGATGGAGGCAGCTTTCCTAGGGTCGATGCGTTTGCCGCAGGTAAAGACGTCTATGCTGGCATACCCGTGTTCGGGGAAGGTGTGGATGGCTAAGTGGGATTCGGAAACTATTACCACGCCCGATACGCCCTGAGGTGCGAATTGATGAAAGGTTACTTCCCTCACTTCAGCACCTGCTTGCAGCGCAGCGTCAGTCATCATCTTCTCGACAAACTTGATGTCATTTAAAAGTTCCCGATTGCATTCCCAAAGTTCTAAAATGCAGTGTCTCGAATAGGTGTCCATAGATCAAACCCCCTTTATACAAAATTTTTAAGTATCCGCTTACGGGGGTAGGTTAGTACAACTGATGCCCTAGTCCCTCCGTAGGGGACGGCTAGTTCAGCAGATGTCCCAACCCTTTGATAAGCGGATACTTTCTTTAGCCAAAACTTTGCATGCTGCACAATACTTTAACATAAATTAAGGGAAAAATCAATCTCTATTTCCCAAATTTTCGGTGAAATTTATTGGGATCTTTAAACTTGCAATAATATATATAATAATATATACTTTTATATATAAGAGTTGATTATCTTGTGTATTATACGACCTCAATACACCATAATGAATGGGGGTGAAGAAGAGTGCATGCTGCTAAGAAAATGTGGATACTAGCGTCTATATTGTTACTAGCAATAATAGCGTATTATATATACATCTATTTTGAGCCGGATCCCCAGCAAATTTCATACAACGAGTTCATAAGCGCGGTGAATGAGGGGAAGGTTGCAAAAGTCTACCTTGACGATAGAGACATGCTCAAGGGCGAATTCAAAGATGGCAGCCAATTTATAACCGACAATCCGCGAAAAGAGGGATTTAAGGAGGATCTGCTCAGAAAGGATGTTGCCGTGGATGAGATGGCCCGTCAATCTCAAATAAGAGATGCGGGAAGTTTCCTGATCACCATGGCCGTATTTGGAGGCCTTTTATATTTTTTGTCCACCAGAACGGTGAAGCAGGCACAGGGAGGCATGGGGAAGATATCATCCATCTCGGTACAGCCAGAAGGGGACAAGAAGGTTACTTTTGACGATGTGGCCGGCATCGATGAAGCCAGGGAGAGCATGAAGGACGTGATAGATTTTATAAAAAATCCGGAGAAGTATGCGCAGTACGGTGCAAGGCTGCCGAGGGGCATCATACTCTATGGCCCACCTGGAACCGGGAAAACCTTGCTGGCAAAAGCCGTAGCCGGTGAGGCCGGAGTGCCTTTTTATGCTGTATCAGGTTCCGACTTTGTGCAGGTATATGTAGGCGTAGGTGCTGGAAGGATCCGTGACCTGTTTAAGAAGGCCAGGGAGAATGGCAAGTGTGTAATATTTATCGATGAGATCGATGCTTTGGGCAAAAAGAGGAACAGGGGCATCGATGGAGGAGGCAATGATGAACGCGATCAGACTTTAAATGCCCTTTTGGCCGAGATGTCAGGCTTTAAGGGCAATGAGGGTATTGTGGTGATAGGTGCCACCAACCGCCTTGACGTATTGGATCCGGCATTGCTTCGCCCAGGAAGGTTTGATAGGCATATCGAGGTTGGGTTACCCGATGTAAAAGGCCGATATGAGATATTGAAGCTCCACAGCAAAGGCAAGCCGCTTTCTGAAAGCGTTGATCTTTATAAAGTGGCACAGCAGACGGTGTATTTTAGCGGGGCCAAGTTGGAGAGCCTGATGAATGAGGCGGCCATACTGGCAGCCAAGAGGGGTAAAGGATACATCGAGCAGGCAGATATAGACAAGGCATTCTATATCGTCATGGCTGGCCTGGAGAAAAAGGATAGGAGCACTATAGACAGGTTTGACCGCCAGATTACCGCTTTTCATGAGGCGGGCCATGCGCTGGTTACCAAGTTGATAGCGCCGCAGCACAAAGTTTCGAGGGTTACCATAATACCCAGCACCAAAGGAATGGGGGGGTTCAGCATGAACATCCCTCCTGATAGGATGTATTACAGAAAGAAGGATATGGAAAACAGCATTAAAATAGCCTTGGCCGGCCGAGCGGCAGAGGAGATAATATTTGGCCAGGACAACGTCACTACCGGTGCTTCCAATGACCTGGAGAGAGCTACAGAGGTACTGCTGGACATGATAAGGCGCTTCGGCATGGGTAAGAGTACAGGGCTTCTCAACTATGATGTCCTCTACAGCAACGGCATACGCCAGGTCTCAGATGAGGTGCTTGTGCAGTGCAGGCAGACCATGGAAGGTTACTATGAAGAGGTGAAGTCCCTGCTACTTATGCATAAGGATACCCTCAATGGGGTGGCAACAGCTTTGCTGGAGAAGGAGACTCTCGACGAAGACGAGCTTGATCAGGTCATAATGGAGTGCCATAAAGGGCGGGAGACGGCATAAGGCTAGAACCATTTGAAAGCCTTCCTCATATATTGTATAGCGAAAGATAAATATGGGGGAGGCGATACCTTGAACTACAACGATCATCTGTGGATGCCTGAATGCATGTACCCGGTGGAATACCACTACAGGTACGGATATATGGTTCCCTGGATGGAGCCCGAAATTTATGACGACATGGCATATCCTATCATGTATCCTGAAATATACTATAAGATATATCCTTATGTGTGCAGGATATGTGACGAGATGGATGACCCTTACGTCCTTTATCCTAGCCAGGCCCAGATAGAGGATATGATAAACAGGTGTTATGACATGTGCGTAAAGGATATGCCAGAACTGGAGGAGTATGCAGGAGCCAAAATGCATGAGAAGTTGGATGCTGAAAACCTCCAGTTTGAACGTCGACGGACTCCCATATTGAGGGATTTGATCGCCATTATACTCCTATCCGAGCTCTTCCGCAGGCGAAGGAGATTTTTCCCACGTATGTGGTAATGATTATTTGTAAGATTTCAAAGCTTAGAACAGCAGGAATTCCTGCTGTTTTTTTATTTTGTGTGCCAACGTTTAAATACAGCTTAAATGGATATAATATGGAAGAAGCGCCATTTTATGAGGAGAAAGGGTGATTGGGTGAACAACAGGGTATTAAAGGTATTCCCCAGGGGACAGGATAAAAGCGCCAAGCAATTGAGGCGACGAGGTTTTGTTCCTATCATCTTTTACGGCAGCAATGAGTCACTACGTCCGCTCGTAGCCAGTAAAAAAGAGTTGAACTCTCTGATACGCCAGCTTGGCGAATCTGCCATCTTTGAGATAGCCATGGAAGAAGATGTAAAAACTGTGGTGCTGAAAGAGGTTCAACGGGATCCGGTCACCCGTGAGGTCATTCACATAGATCTGCAGGGCTTAGGGCAAAATGAAAAAGTGAACATGAGCATACCCATAAGGCTTGTGGGAGTCGATAAGCTAGAGAGCAAAGGAAGGGTTTTGCAGCGGCAGGCTGAAACCGTCAATGTGGAGGGCTATGCCCATTTGCTGCCCTCCCACATCGATGTTTACGTTGGAGATATGGAACCAGGAGACGTCATAAAGGTTTGCGATCTGAGGATGAATGGTGATATAGCTATACTGGATCCTTTGGACAAGATTGTTGCAGTCGTGTTGGCGCCCGAATAAATTTGCCAGGTTATTGAACTTTGAATCTTTTTGTTGTAAACTGGTAAAGGAAAATACATAAGGGAGAGGGTTTGGAGGAAGCTATGAAGTACGTATACGCTATTCTAACCGTTGTTGAAAACAATCCTATAATGCAAACCTATGTAAGCGATAAGCCCATGACTGGCAGACAGCTACTGGACGAAGTCATACTCACCGAAGAAGAGAAGAAGAAGTATAGGGACTGGACCGACGCAAAGAAGATAATTGAGGACATGAACAAGACGCAGTCAATTAGGGTGGAAATACAGGAGGTAGAGGTTCCGTAACGCAAAAATCCCTTCGACAAATATCGAAGGGATTTTTGCGTATTTTCAATATAGAATACAAAAATAGCCAATATTCGCTGAAGGAGAATTGAAGCAAATGAAGAATATATAAGTGTATTTATGTCGGTAAGCTGGAGGAGGGATTTTTTTGCAGGTTTCGAGCCGTAAAACCAAAGGCGCGCTTGTGGTTAAAGTAGAGGGGGAATTGGATCATCATACCGCCGATGCAGTGCGTGAGCGGCTGGATAGCCTACTTGAGGATCCAAGCATAAAACACATCGTATTTGATTTGAGCCAGCTAAAGTTCATGGATAGTTCAGGTATCGGCGTGTTTATAGGGAGGTATAAAGTGGTTTCACAGCGAGGGGGCACGGTTTCGGTAACTCATGTCACATCCCAGATTAATAAGGTGTTTGAGGTGTCTGGCCTTTATAGGATAATAAAGAAATACGACAGCATTGAAGAAGCGTTGGCCGACATAGGGGGGTGTGATGAATAGTGGAAGCCATAAACGAGATGCGCTTGGAGTTCCCAAGCAAATCACAGAATGAATCATTTGCCAGGGTTACTGTTGCTGCCTTTGCGGCTCAGCTTGACCCCACCTTAGAGGAGATCGCTGATATAAAGACCGCAGTATCAGAGGCTGTGACCAATGCCATCATTCACGGTTATGAGAACACCATAGGCATCGTAACCGTAATAGCAAAGCTATATGAAGGAAAAATCGAAATCGAAGTCATAGATGAGGGCAAGGGAATAGAGGATATAGAGAAGGCGAGGCAGCCGCTTTATACCTCAAAGCCTGAGCTGGAACGCTCTGGTATGGGGTTTACTGTTATGGAAACCTTTATGGACGAAGTAGAGGTGGTTTCGGCTCCGGGGCAGGGCACACGGGTTAAACTGGTGAAATACCTAAAGAGTACCGGTGGAGAGCTGGGGAGAGAATGATGGACAAGTTTGAAGCCTTTGGCCGGGAAAAAGGGCAGGAAACGCTATCACAAAATCAAATATTGAACCTGATAATCAGGGCTCAGGACGGGGATGAACAGGCAAAAGAGGAGCTGGTGAAGAGAAATGTTGCTCTTGTAAAGAGCATTGTAAAGCGTTTTTTGAACAGGGGCTATGAATATGAGGACCTGTTTCAGATAGGGGTCATTGGGCTTATAAAGGCGATAAACAACTATGATCCCAAGTTCAATGTTCAGTTTTCCACTTATGCCGTTCCCATGATAATGGGTGAGATTAAGCGCTTCTTGAGGGATGATGGCCCCATAAAGGTGAGCAGGTCATTGAAAGAGCTGGCCAGCAAGGCTCAGACGGTCAAGGAGCAGCTCAAGAATAGGCTGTGTCGAGAACCCACCATCAACGAGATTGCCAGCGAGATGGGCGTTTCACCAGAAGAAATAGTCCATGCAATGGAGGCAAATCGTATCCCTTCATCCATATACGATATCATATATGAAGATGATGACAACCCTATATTGCTGATCGATAAAATCCATCAGGATACCAGCCAAATGGGAAAGCTGATAGACCGCATTATGTTGAAGGAAATGCTCGCAAAATTGGACAGAAGGGAAAGGGCAATCATCATAATGCGGTATTTTCAGGATAGAACGCAAAACGACATAGCCAACGAATTGGGCATATCCCAGGTACAGGTTTCAAGGATTGAGAAAAAGGTGCTTTTAAAAATGAGAGAGATGCTGTAAAGAATGTCCGGTTGACCGGACGTTTATTTTTTTTGGATAAAAAGGCAGGTTGAGCACATACTAAAGGTAAAGTGGAATTTAAGATAATTATTAGGAGGAATCGCAAATGAGGGCCAGAGTCAAGGGCGTAGCCATAGTCATGATTTCTATGGTGCTTTTGGCAGCAATGGCTGTTTCCATATGGCTGCTCAATAAAGGCTTGCAGCAAGATAAAACCTATTCAGGAGCTCGATTTGTCTACCAAGAAAAAGTGGAAAATGAAGCTGCGACTTAAAGTGAAAACAAAGGAAGAGTATATTATGGGTCAGATAAATCAAAGTAATTCTATTTTTTTTCAATTTAAACCCAATATCGTAAAGAGGAGTGGAAAACCCGTATATCTTACAGATGTGATAGACATCTTCTGCTCCCAGCATGTGGAAGAGGCCATAAGGGACATCGTGATATTGCCAGCCCACCACGATAGAGATCGCGTTATAACGGCCATTGAAGTCATAAGGCTTATCAATGAAAATACGGGGATCTCTGACATACATGTGATTGGTGATGGAAAAACGCTTATAGAATATAAGGAACAGAGGCCTTCGAATGCCTTGATCGAGTGGATCAGGCTGATCGCAACGGCTTTGCTGCTGATGATAGGTTCAGGGCTGTCCATAATGTATTTTCATGCCGATGTTAACATGCATCAGGTACACAGCGCCCTGCATTACATCGTTACCGGGGAAAGAAGCATGAAGCCGCTCCTTATAAGCATTCCCTATTCCATAGGCATAGGTATAGGCATAGCTGTGTTCTTTGACGTCTTTTCCATTGGGAAAAAGAAGGGAAAACCGGGGCCTCTTGAGTTGGAAGTATATACTTACAAAAAGGAGATCTTTTCCTATAGAAAGGATGAGGAGGAGAGCGAGGAAGATTGAAGTGGGAATCAATGTTGCTTGAGGTGCTTATTGGTTTGGCTGGCGGATTGGTGGTGGGCGGGGGGTTGTCGATGCTTTTCATAGCCTTAGGCATTGCACCTAGGCTTGTCATCTTAAGCGGCAAAAAAAAGTGTATGCTTGTTGCCAAGCTGTCAATCTTGGCGGGGGCGTTTTCGTCTTCGCTGGTATATGTGATGGACCTGAGATTTTCTATAGGGAAGTTTGCGCTCCCTGTTATGGCCGTATTTATGGGCATATTTGTTGGAATGCTGGCTTCGGCGCTGGCAGAGGTGCTGGACGTTCTGTATATAACTGCAAGCTACGCCGGTATAATAAAGTTCATATACATTCTGGTTTTTTCCATAATAATAGGCAAGATAGCTGGTTCCCTATTTTACTGGTTAGCACCGGGATTTTACTAAAAAGGATCATAACAGATAGATACGGCTTAGACGTGTAGAGTTTCGAGGGTGTGAAAGCGATGAAACGTTATCACCAAATAAAGACATTAGGGCCAGAAATGAAGAATATCGAAGAAAAAGAGGAAAGGCATGACTTGATGAGGAAGCTGTCATGTATTAGGGACTTGAGAAATAAAAAGAATAATTCAACCATGACGGTGGAATAAATTTAATTAGCGGCTTAAAACTAGGCGGAAAGGGGTTTTGAGAAGGTGGACGTCAAGCAGCAAAAAATAAACAAGGAGTACCAAATATATGTTCAACGAAAAATGCCCAGATCAAACCTTTTAAGAGACTGCATATTGGCGTTTTTAGTAGGGGGAATCATCTGTACCATAGGACAGGCTGTAAGCAATTTTGGGAAGAGCTATTTTAATCTGAACACCGAAGAGGCATCGGCTTTTACCGCCATAGTCATGATCTTTATAGGTGCGCTGCTGACGGGGCTGGGCATTTACGATGATATAGGCAAATATGGCGGCGCCGGGTCGGTGGTACCCATTACCGGGTTTGCCAACTCAATAGTGTCGCCTGCTATGGAATTCAAGAAGGAAGGATACGTATTTGGAGTTGGAGCTAAGCTGTTTTCAATAGCCGGTCCTGTGCTGGTGTACGGCATCAGCGCATCCGTCCTGGTTGGGCTGATATACTTTTTTGTAAAGTGAGGGAGTTGTATGGCAAAACTTCGATTGGGTGGTCAAACAGTTAAGCTCGAAAACCCTCCCTGTATCCTTTCCAGGGCTACCATAGTAGGGAGTAAAGAGGGACAGGGGCCCCTAGGAGAATATTTCGATATCGTGTTGGACGACAACCTATGGGGCGAAAAAACCTGGGAAAAGGCAGAATGCCGTATGTATCAGGAAGCAGCTAGGATGGCCATTGCCAGAGCCGGTAAGCAGCTGCAAGACATAAATTATCTCTTCGGCGGTGACCTGCTCAATCAGATCATAACCGCAAGCTTTGCTGCCAGGTCATTGGGGATACCATTTTTCGGGCTGTATGGAGCTTGTTCAACCCTTACCGAATCCATGTCCTTGGGAGCCATGCTCGTGAGTGCTGGATACGCTGACCTTGT
>JAMNZI010000005.1 GCA_023622385.1 Bacillota bacterium
AAAGCCTCTACTTTAAGCCTTCTTAAGGCTATTTCCACCACAAACAGCACAAGGGCGGCAGAAAGCAGGTAGGGCGCAACTTCTGTTTCTGCCCGAACCGGCTGCAAGTCCTCCCGGAAGGCCTGTTCAGGCTTTTCTAGCATAATGCCACCGGTTTCTTTTACCAACTTTTTGAGCAGTTCATCGGAACCCTGATTGCGGATATCGTATTCCGGAGAGTAGCTGACCGCTAGGCCGTCTTCAATCTGCAAAGCCGTGCCTTCACCATCTTTAAGCTCCACTTTGACGAGATACACGCCCACCTCATCTATTTCAAATTGGCCCTCATATTTTCCTGGCTGGGTGATCTGAAGGGCTATCTCCTGCTGCCCACCGCCGGGCTTTATAACTACTGCATGGCTGCTTAAGGCTTCATTCCAGTTTTGGGATATATCCAAGGTTATATGTCCCCTGTCTTCCATCCTGCTGACATCGAGAAGGCCATATCGTTCATCTTCCATGGGGAGTATCCATGATATAACGTTAAGCCAGAAGCGCTGTACCTCGTTCCATACAAGCCAGTCTCCGGTCCAGCTGCCGCGCAGGTCGCTGGTCCATGCCACTACCCGTCCCAGACCATACTGCCACTCTGCCAATATCGGGTCCTGCTTATCGCTGGACAGCACCATGTTGGCTCCCTCTTTTGGCGTGGTAGCCACATACCCGTGTAGTGGCGGAAAACCTTGAACAAACTCCTGTATGATGGGTGAATATCCGGTAATCACCGGATAAAAAGTGCGATTGTGTATATAGCTTTGGGTTGCTAGATACGCTTCCTTGGCGAATATTTTGGGTATATTGGTAAACTCGTCAGTATAATAGTAGCGCCCTCCTCCTATATTGGCCAACTGTGCTAACAATTCCGTATCCGAATCCTCCCCTACCGCCACCGTTGAAACCGTAATCCCATGGTCCCTCATTTCTCCTACCAGCTGCTGGAAATTACCTCCCTGAGACTGGCCATCGGTAAGAATAATCACGTGCTTGAGCTGTACCTTCAGCTCTTTTAAAGACTCATAAGCCATCTTAAGTCCTGGATACATATTGGTACCACCACCTGGTCTGATGGTACCAATGTCTCTCCCTATCTTGTTTGAATCTTCTACTGCTTGCGTTTTCACAACCCATGAGGCGGCATCGTCAAAGGCCACCACACCTATATAGTCTGTCGGCCGTAAGGCCTCAATCGAGCGAATGGCAGCCTCCTTTGCCAATTCCATCTTGCTTATGCCGTACTGTCCTGCCGCCATGCTGCTCGACTTATCTATTACCAGCACCAGCCCCAGGGAAGGTATATCGGCTTTGCGCATGAGGTCCACATCGACCGGCAGCATGGACTCAAGCGGCGTAGCCATATACCCGCCCAGGGCATAGCTGTTGTCCCCTCCGATCACCAGCATCCCTCGTCCCAGATGTTTTACGTATGAATCAAGCGCCTTCATCTTTTCTTCCCCCAGGTCATCGGCGGCAACGTTGCACAGCACCAGGGCGTGGTATTTGCGCAGCTCCCCCAAAGCACTCGGCAACACTTGGGGGGTAAGGACCTTGGTTTCAATCCCCGCCTGATTCAGAATCTTCACAAACTCAAGGCCTTCACCCTCTCCTCCCTCCACAACTGCCACAGCGGGCGACCCATATACCTCTACAAAGGCAGCCGCGCTGTTGTTCTGGTACACCGTATCCTCACCCGGCTGCAATACTACCTCATAGGTCTTTATTCCGCTGTCCTGCGCCGTATCCTTAAACACAAAGGTATTTTCTCCTTTTTTTATCTCCACCCTTTCCTGGCTTATGAGCTGACGATTGGCGTATAATCTCACCACCCCATAGGTGTTCGCCGTGCTGTCAATCCGTACCCGTATATCGTATGTTTCCCCTTTATACAGGCGGTCTGGGACATCCAGCGATGTTACTTGTACTTCGGCCGAAAGCGCAGTATTAAAGTACACCCCATCGACCGCGATATCCTGCAAAGCTAGCGCCCTGGAGGTCTTTAAAGCATCGCCCACGTTCTCAGCAGCGTCGGTGAGCAATACTATTCTCTTTCGGGTATCGGTAGGCAAAAGAGCAGCAGCCATCTGAAGTGCACCCTCTATATCGGTAAAATGGGGATTGGGAATGGTTTCAAAGCCGTCAAAGTAAACGGTCTGGCTTGCCGGGTGCTCCACCACCGCATCCTTCGCAAAGGTTATAATGCCTGCCTGCCAGTGAGATGGCTTTTGCTCCAATGCTGCCGCTACAAAAGATTCCATTTGCGCTTTGGCCCCTGCAGCACTGCTCGATAGATCAGCAACAAAAAATACGGTAGCGGCGCGGGTATACTTCCTTATGCTGGTACCCGCCAGAGATAATATTATAAGAAGCACTATGACGCAGCGCAGCATCAAAATATACCCGTCCCTCTTGCTGGTCATTCTCCGGCTTCTTGCAAACCAAAACACCACAAACGCTATAGCAGGAACACACAGAAGCAACCACAGAGAATTTACAAATCCTATGCCAACGTTTTTAAAACTAATACCCACGTTGATACACCCACCATTCAATCATAACAATGGCCAACACAGCCAAGGCAAAGTATCTCCACAGCTCCTTCATAAAGCCGTACTCACCCTTCCGACCGTCCATAGGTTGGCCCCCATCGCTGGTTACCCGTCCTGCCCTCAGGTCTGACTCGCTGTGGGTTGGGACGCCAACGGTAAAATGAGATTCCAACACCTCTTGGCCGTCTTTCCGCTGCACAGTTTGCTGCACCGTGTACACCCCCACTTCATGGCTATCCATAAAGGGAATAACGCTGTAAGACGGCTCAAGCACCAACTCCTTCCCAGATGGGTTTATCACGCGAATGTCCTGGGCCCCAGGCAATGAATTTATAAGCACCTCCTGCCCGGCATAAAAATCGTTCCTCTCTATTGGAGACCGGGGAAGAACCCATTCAAGCACGTTTTGAATCAATATGGGGAAATCAACTTTAAGCGGTATATCCGAATGATGCACATCAAAGGAAAAAACGACCACCCTTTGGGCTCCCATCTCACCTGCCATGACAAGCGGCCCCTCTCCTCCGTCAAGCACGATTTCCGCCCACAGAGGTACGCCCATCCGCTTGGCCCTTGCAATATTGAATCCCTTATAATTTACAAGATCAAAAAGGTACGCATAGCGGGAATCAGATAGAAGGCTCACATTTTGGGGAGCATATTCCCCTTCTACCTCCAAAAAACCGTTTTGAACTTGAGGATTGAATATAATCATGTTTCCATCCTCGGGAAGTTTTGAAGGGACATATCCGTCAAATACATAGAGCGCATATCCCTTCAATCCATCGGCGTGTTGATAAGCTGTCTTTTCGAGGATTACATCGTCCCTAAGACCTATCGCCTTCTCCAGAAAGACATTGCTCTGGGTCACCAGCAACGCCTTATTTTCCTTGTAAGGTTCCATAAAGGTCCAGCCCCTGTTGTCGACAGCCAGATCGTCCTCATTCAAAATGGCTATTTCTACGCGCCTTGCGTCAGCAGGTATCCCCTTCCAGTACACGTCTGCCTTTTTGTCAGCCAGCACCTCGACCTCCTTTATATCAAAGGTAGCTCCATCCACCAGGCACTCAACCGTCAGCGCGGCGTCCTCTCCTGAATAATTTGCGATCTTTGACAAAACCACCGTTCCATCGGAGGTCTGTGCCCAGCTCACCAGCTCGACGGCAAAATTCTTCCCTTCATCATTAAAGACAATGGCCTCCACGTCCTGATTCGTTATCTGATATACGGTATCGCTGTAAATGCGTATTTGCACGTCATCAATCTCCTTGGCAAGAGCCTGAGCAAAAATCAGTGCTTGTTCCATGCTGCCCTGGCCGTTGGTAACCTCTATTTTCTCGAGCCGCTGCTTTAGAATGCCTTTGTCGCTACTCCTGCTTACCACCATTTCTGCATCATATCCAGCGGCAATGAGGGTTACGCGCTGTCCTGGAAGCAAGCCATTGATGAAGCCCTCTATTTCCCTTTTGGCAAGCAAAAATCGTGAGGGCTTTACATCCTCCGCCTGCATGCTGGCCGAGCAGTCAAGTATCACTATATATTCAGAGCTTGTACCTTCCTGAAATAGAAAGGGCCTGGCAATAGCCAGGGTAAAAAGCGTTACAGCCGTCAGCTGTAAAAAGAGCAGTAGGTTTTTCTTAAGCTTCTGCCACGGTGCGCTGGCCTGCATATCTTGGATAGCTTTTTCCCATAGATAAGTGCTCGAAACTTTAACCTCTTGATAACGCTGCTTTAGCAGGTACAGCAATACAATGACCGGTATTGAAAGCGCAAACAAAAACCCCCACGGGTTTACAAAGCCCACCAGCTCACCTCCACTCCATCAATGCCAGCAACCTCTGAATCATCTATTGCGCCATCCATAAAGAACCACTTTTGCAGCCGCAGCAGCTCATACCCGCAACATATTCACCTCACAAGCCCAAGCTTCGTCAGGCTGTGAAACACCACCTCTTCCAGGCTGTTGGCGCTGCTTACCAGCACGTAATTTATACCCCGAGCATAGCAAAATTTCCTTATGTCGCTTAAAAATTTATCCAGGGCTTTTTTATAGGCTTTGAGCAAATCGGGAGTTACGATGACATCTTTTACTTCTTCACCTTCTACGCCCACCAGGCGCAGGCTACCGCTCAACTCCGGTTCAAGTTCTTGAGGTGCCAGGACGTGTATGAGCATTACCTCCTGTTTGAGATATTGAAGATACTCAAGGGCCTGTTCATACCCATCCTTTGAAAATAGGTCGGTGATTAAAATGCTTATGCCACCGCTACGCTTTAAAAAATGGCACCCCTTTACAGCGCTACACAGCGCCGTCTTCCCATTAAATTTAAGGCTTTCTATGAAGGTGATGGCCCGCCAGAACCCCTGCTTGCCAGAGAAATAGGGCAAATAAACAGCCGGCTTATCCTGCATGCCCACCACCGCCACCCTATCGAAATTGGCCAGGGCAAGGTAAACAAACACGGCCGCCATTTGCTTGGCAAGCACTCCTTTGCTGGGCTGACCCCAGTCCATGGATGCGCTCATATCCAAAAATACGGTGATATTGGCCTCACGCTCCTCCATGAACAGCTTGACAAACAGCCGCTCAAATCGCGCATAGGCATTCCAGTCAATGCGGCGGAAGTCATCTCCCGGAATGTATTCCCTAAAATCGGAAAATTCAATGGAATTTCCCTTATTTCTGGATTTCCTGTTGCCGCCCATGTCCCCCTTAATGGCTATACGTGCATTTAAGGCCAACCTGTCCAACCTCTTTAAAAATTGCTCATCAAGCAAGGACTTGTCCAAAACCATCATCACTCCTCAAGCTCCGACAGTATCTGGCCTATTATCTCGTCGGGCGTCTTGCCTTCAGCCATGCCCTCAAAGCTTAGAGCTATCCTATGGCGCAGTGCCGGATATGCCACATACCTTATATCGTCAAAGGATACGTTGTATCGCCCCTCCATCAGCGTCCTCACCTTTGCGGTGCTTACGATGCTCTGGGCACCGCGAGGGCTGGCTCCATATCTGATATAGCGTTTGGTCACCTGAGGCGCATCATCCCTTTCCGGATGGGTTGCGAGCACTAAGCGGAGGGCGTAATCCTGCACGCTCTTGGCTATAGGCACCGCTGCAGCCACCGACCTAAGGCGCATTATGGTTTTTGCATCGGCCACTTTTTGAGCCTTTACCTCGCTTCCCGTAGTGGTCATATCAATTATCTCATGCAGCTCCTCAAGCGAAGGAAATGCCACCAGTATCTTGAACATAAACCTGTCCAGCTGGGCCTCGGGTAAAGGATACGTCCCCTCTTGCTCGATGGGATTTTGCGT
>JAMNZI010000004.1 GCA_023622385.1 Bacillota bacterium
ATCCTTATTACAAGCCATTTTCACCCTTGTACGCTTAATATTTTTCTCAACCTTATTTGATTGAAGCTCTTTCAATACCCGTTCTATCAACATTTCGGTCTCTTTAACATTGTATTTCTTGGCTATAACTTGTTGCAAAACCTTCAATTTCAGATCATCGTCGGGCAATCTGAGCAATGCTCTGGCATGCCGCTCTGTCAGATTGTTCTCCAATAACATCTTCTTTACATTATCTGGGAGCTTGAGTAGGCGCATCTTATTGGCAATGGTAGACTGATTCTTTCCTATCCTCTTTGCCAATTCCTCCTGTGTAAAACCATGATCGTGTATAAGGCAGGCATACCCCATCGCTTCATCTAAATAATGTAAATTCTCCCTTTGAAGATTTTCTATCATGGCCACGATCGCCGAATCGCTCTCGGTAATATTTAAAACTATCGCTGGTATGGATTTCATCCCTATCATTTGACAAGCACGTAAACGCCTTTCGCCTGCAATGAGTTCATAGGCATCAGAACCAACCTTCCTAACGGTAATGGGTTGTAGCACTCCATATTGTCTTATAGATTGAGAAAGCTCTTCTAAGCCCTGTTTTGAGAATTCCTTTCTAGGTTGATAAGGATTAGGCCTCACCTTATCAATAGGGATTTGTTGCACCATCATATAACTATCCGGCACGCCTTTTTTTATAACCCTTAACACCTCTATCGCCCCCATTCGATTTATACTATTCGCCATAAATTTTTAAATTCCTTCTTATTCGTTTAAATTTTTTTGAAATTTTTATTTATTATGATATTTTTAATATTTACTCTCTTTATTTCCACTTTTCTTCATTTTTCAGCATATTTATTTATGGAAACAAAAAAATCGCCATTACAATGGCGATTTTTGAGGTTTCCCGGGCAATCGAGGATATCTATCTGGAGTCCTTTTTTCCTTCCGTATAACCACTATATTATGGGTTTTTTGCGAAAATGGGACATCGACATTTCTTATCTCAACAAAGCTCCCCCCTAAAATATCAATGGCGTTTCTGGAAGCCTCAAGCTCTTCCAAAGCTCCGGGCCCTTTATATGACAGAAAAAATCCTCCCGGGCGCACAAAAGGGATACAGTATTCGCAAAGTACCCTGAGCGGAGCCACCGCCCTGGATACCACTACATCAAACGCTTCCCGATATTGGGAATGTCCCAACTCCTCAGCTCTCCCATGAACGGCCACTATTTTATCGAGCTTCAAAGCATCTATCACATGGTTCAAAAAGACCACTCGTTTTTTGGACGCATCCAGCAGCATGACATCCAACTCGGGAACGCATATCTTTATAGGAAGGCCGGGGAAGCCAGCACCCGATCCTACATCCAAAATTCGCATTCCACGATATAAAATGTCCATTGTCAATATAGAAACCGAATCCAAAAAATGTCGTATTATAATATCCCTGGGTTCTGTAATTGCAGTCAAATTCACCTTTTTATTGTATTCAATTAAAAGATAAAGGTATTTCCTAAACCGTTCAACATTTAAGTCATCTATCTCTATGCCCCACTCACTAAGGCCACTCTCTAAAAGCTCAATCTCACTGCTGAGGTCCTTCACTAGCCTTTTTCCTCCTCATCTTTTCCATATAGATCATCAAAACCGAGATATCCGCTGGCGATACCCCAGAGATCCTGGAAGCCTGACCTATGGAACGCGGCCTTATCTCCTTAAGCTTTTGCCTGGCTTCGTTTCTAAGCCCGGGTATATCGTCATAGACTATATCCTCGGGTATCAGCTTGTTTTCCATCTTTCTAAACTGCTCTGCCTGCTGAATCTGTTTTTTTATATAACCTTCATATTTTATCTGTATCTCCACTTGCTCCTTCTCCTGCCTGGTCAGCTCAGGGTTTGCAAGCCCCAACACTTCATAATCGCTATACTGGATTTCAGGCCTTTTAAGTAAGTCATATAGCGTAATCCCACTCTTTATCAACGAACTCCCTTTTTTCTCCAGAAAGTCGAGTATCTTATCAGTGGGCCCGACAATTACCTCCTTAAGCCTGGCCAGCTCTTTGTCCACCTTTTCCCTCTTGCGCATGAACAAATCGTATCTTCTGTCATCGACCAGCCCAACCTTTCGCCCTATTTCCGTAAGCCTTAAATCAGCGTTGTCCTGCCTGAGCAGCAGGCGATACTCGGCCCGCGAGGTCATCATCCTGTACGGCTCATTGGTTCCCTTGGTGACAAGGTCGTCAATCAAAACTCCTATATAGGCCTGGGAACGATCTAAGATCAACGGCGGCTCATCCTTTATATACTGCACGGCATTTATGCCAGCCATTATCCCTTGAGCTGCAGCCTCCTCATAGCCCGAACTGCCGTTTATCTGCCCCGCAAAAAACAAACCCTTTATCTCCTTACTCTCCAATGACAGCTTAAGCTGAGTAGGATCGATACAATCATACTCAATGGCATAAGCTGGGCGCATAATCTCAACGTTCTCTAATCCCGCAACAGTACGATACATGGCGATCTGCACATCAATGGGCATACTGCTGGACATACCCTGCACGTACATTTCAAGGGTATTAAGTCCTTCGGGCTCTATAAACACCTGATGGCTTTCCTTATCCCTGAATTTGACCACCTTATCCTCTATAGAAGGACAGTATCGCGGCCCGATACCTTCTATCACGCCCGAATACAAAGGAGAGCGGTCTAAATTCTTTAAGATGATCTCGTGGGTTCGCTCATTGGTATAAGTAAGCCAACAGGACACTTGTTCCCTCTTTATGGTATCATGCAAGAACGAAAAGGGTATTATGATTTCATCCCCTGGTTGCTCTTTCATCTTTGAAAAATCTATGGTTTTGCGGTTAACCCTGGCAGGGGTACCCGTTTTAAACCTCCTCAGCTTAAAACCTAAGTCCTTCAAGCACTGAGATAAGTAGTTGGCAGGAAAAAGGCCAGAAGGGCCGCTGTTTACAGAATACTCGCCTATGATCACCCGGGACTTCAAATATACCCCGGTAGCCACCACAACCGCGCGGCAGGTGTAATACTCACCGGTGCTCAAAACAACGCCTTCAACAGCGCCTCCCTTAACTTTTATAGAAACCACTTCTCCCTGCTTCAGAGCAAGATTTTCTTGCCTTTCCAGGGTTTGCTTCATCTGTATATGGTAATTCCTCTTGTCAGCCTGAGCCCTTAAGGAATGGACAGCAGGGCCCTTTCCGGTATTTATCATCCTTATCTGGATAAACGTCTTATCGGTATTTATACCCATCTGTCCTCCAAGAGCGTCTATCTCCCTTACCAGATGCCCCTTGGAAGTACCTCCTATAGAGGGATTACATGCCATAAGGGCTATACCTTCCAAACTTATGGAAAAAACGGCCGTCTTGCAGCCCAACCGCGCTGCAGCAAGGGCAGCTTCACACCCTGCATGACCGGCTCCTATGACAATTACATCATAATCTCCAGCGTAAAATTCCATAGCCCATTCAACTCCTACTTCCCTACGCAAAATTCAGAGAATATCTTATCTATCAAATCCTCTGTTAGCGTTTCTCCTGTTATGGTACCTAAGGCATCACAGGCACTCCGTAAATCAATGGATACCAGATCTAGCGGTATACCATTTTTCAAAGCCTGCAACGCTTCTATGATATGTTCCTTGGCCCTTATCAGCGCTTCCTGATGCCGCAAATTGGTTATAAAAATTCCTTCGTCTGACTCTACTTTACCCTCCATAACGGTATCATATATACACCTCTCTATATCCTCTATTCCTTTATTTAAAACCATAGAGGTATATATGATGGGTGCGTTTAGCCCAATATCGTTTAAATCCAAAACGATAGGCTTATCGGTCTTGTTGAATACAGCAATCACCTTTTTATCGGCTATCTCAGCCATAATCCGCCTGTCCTCATCGTCAAATGGCCTCGACGCATCCAGCACCCATAACACCAGGTCTGCCTCTTCAATGCTCTTTTTTGACCGCTTAACCCCCAACTCTTCCACCACATCAGTGGTTTCCCTTATGCCCGCGGTATCAAGGATCCTTACCAAAAGGCCATTTATGCTGAGCGATTCCTCGATTACATCCCGAGTGGTACCAGGTATATCGGTAACAATAGCGCGGTTTTCCTTAAGCAAAGCATTAAGTAGCGAAGATTTACCCACGTTGGGTTTACCTACAATTACCACTTTTACGCCATACCTGATTATCTTACCCTGTTCAGCCGTGCTTAACAGGTAATCAATCTCATTCAACACATCATTAAGCCCCTGTAAATAATCCTCTATGGGCACCTCTTCTATACCCTCTTCCGGATAATCAATGGTAACCTCTATGTGGGCCATAACATTCAGCAGCTTTTCCCTTATACGTCGAATTTTCTCAGATAAAGCTCCCTCCATATGCTGTATCGATGCTCTTGCCTGGGCCTCCGTCTTGGCATATATAAGCTCCATTATTCCCTCAGCCTGGGCCAAGTCAATTCTGCCATTCAAAAACGCTCGCTTAGTGAACTCTCCCGGCTCTGCTAGCCTTGCCCCATATTTAACAGCAAGCTTCAGGATCTGTCTAAGTGGAATAATTCCACCGTGGCAGTGTATTTCCACTATGTCCTCTTTGGTATAGGAATGGGGTGCCTTCATGACCACCACCAGCACCTCGTCGATAATCCGTCCATCGCTATCCACTATATGCCCGTAATAAAACCGACGATTCTCAAAATGATCCAACTGTTTGCCGCTTTTAGTTTTAAACATGCTCCTTAATATATCCTGGGATTTGCTCCCACTCATCCTCACGATGCCTATGCCGCCCACACCAATAGGCGTTGAAATTGCAGCTATAGTATCTTCGAAAGCCATCGTCATCACATCTCATCCTCTTTTTTGCTTACCTTATAAAATAGACTTACCATGAGCTTTTCCCCTTAAACATAAATATTAACCCAGTAATCATTTACTGGGTTAATACTAAATATAAACATCATTTAAGCTTTATAACCACTTTTCTGTTTGGCTCTTCCCCCTCGCTATATGTAGTCACGTAGGGATGATTCTGAAGGGTTGAATGTATAATGCGCCTTTCATAAGGATTCATCGGCTCGAGCACTATGCTCTTCTTCGTTCGCTGTACCTTATTGGCCAGGCGCTTTGCCAGTTTTCTCAAAGTCTCCTCCCTTTTGCTGCGATACTTCTCTGTATCTATGATAATCCGCTTACCATCGCTTCTACCCTTGTTTACAACAAGATTCGTAATGTACTGAAGTGCATCCAAGGTCTCTCCCCTACGACCTATCACCAATCCCATATTTTCACCACTAAGCTTTACTGTTATCTGCGATTCCTCTTCAGCCATCTCTATTCTGGCTTCAATCCCCATTAACTCCAAAACCCTGGATAAGAACTCTTTTATCTCGTCCTTTATGCTCTTCTTGACGGTTGCTCGAATCCTGGCATCTCTACCACCTATTATTCCAAATAAACCCTTCACAGGCTGTTCAAGAATTTCTATTTCCAGATTATCCCTCTGCACCCCCAGTTTTGCCACAGCCATCAAAATGGCTTCCTCAATAGTCTTGCCTGTGGTTTCCACGCTTTTCACGATTTTACACCTTCCCCTTCAGGTGAATTTGTTCGATTATATATGATTTGTTCAACTATTTGAAATATGTTATTAACTACCCAGTACACGCCAAATGCCGCCGTATACATAGCGGTAAACCATACGGATAAGATAGGAAAAATCGCGGTAAAACCACCCGTCTGCTGGTTAGCAGTTGAAGTATTTGACAGCTTTGTCTGATAATAAGAGGTTACACCTGCAAGAATTGGAAGTATAAAAAGACCATTCCACTCACTTGAAAATAAATCTATAGGTCTTCCTACAACGCTTACAAGGGGAGAATCAGCAATCCATATGTTTTTAATCCAGAGGAACTTATAAGCACCGTACTGCGCATTGAGAAAGCTGTATATCTCTTTATTGCTTATGTTTTTAATGGTTTCCAAAAGCAGAGAAACATTTTCCGCTCCTGCAACCTCTTTCATCCGTTCAACAATTGGCAAATCAGTTCTAATAAATAGCTGAGGTATGATATCAACCATTCTTTGCCTAATAGCGCTCGAAGACTCAACAGCTTTTGTAATCTGGTCTAAAACAGGTACTATTGAAGGGTCATGCTGCTTAATTGCATCGATCAAAAAGCCTCCAAGCTCCATGCTTGAAATCTGCCTTAAAGCAGCAAACAGGGCAAAAAATATCGGAATCTGTATCAATAAAGGAAGGCATCCTCCCAGTGGATTCACACCGTGCTTTTGATACAGTTCAGCAGTTTTCCTATTCCTCTTATCAGGATCATATTTATACTTTTCGTTTATCTCTTTAAGCAGAGGCTGTAGCTCATTGATCTTCTTAGTTGAGACCTTGGCTTTTAAATCCAAAGGCAGCAATACAAACCTCATCAATATAGTGAATAACACCACCGAAAGGCCATAATTGTTAGTTATATTATTTATAAGCTGTAGCACGTTGGCCAAAAAGTTTACAAACGAACCCCATAGCCCTGGATTGGCCGCCTCTGCAATGACGAATATACCTGAAATTAGATTATCCATTACATTCACTACCTCCATCGACTACTCTACCGGATCATAGCCTCCTGGATGAAACGGATGGCACTTCAACACTCTTTTTATTCCCATATAGAGGCCTTTTAAAACGCCATACTTTTCCACTGCTTGTATAGCATACTCAGAACATGTGGGATAAAAACGGCAACTATTGGGCAGCAAAGGCGAAATCGCTCGCTGGTAGAAACGTATAATGCCTATTAAAAGGCTTTTCACGAGCACTGCTATCAAATCAACCCATCTCCTTGAAAATCCCTGCTCTTTTTAACAGGTTGTCCACCGCCTCTTCGAGCTTAGAAAATTCTACATCCCGAGCATTCTTCCGCACTACGAAGATAAGATCAAACCCTTCTTTTACATACGGAATCCTCTTGCGATATATCTCCTTCAATTGACGCCTTATCCTATTTCTCTTAACAGAGTTACCAAACTTTTTGCTTACAGAGAAACCTACGCGGGTGATATAAAGGCCCGAACGACGATATACCAGCACCAGATACTGATTGGCTACAGACTTTCCTTTTTTATAAACATAATTAAAATCCCTTCGCTTCCTCAACCTGTAAACCTTGTTCACTTTTTCCTCCAGCAAGCTACCGCTTAATGTCAGAAAAGGCCACTTACCAGCGGCCTTATTATGCTGTCAAAACCTTTCTGCCCTTTTTCCTTCTTCTCTTGATTACTAAACGACCATTCTTTGTGCTCATCCTCTTCCTAAAACCATGCACCTTCTTTCGCTTTCGGTTATTGGGCTGGTACGTTCTCAGCATCCCTTTCAACCCTCCTTCCTGCAAAATTGCCTTTCGCTTCCCATTACATCTTTACAATACTTAAGTACGATAGTATTATAAGCGAAACATCTCCAGCATGTCAAGAAAATCAGACACCTCAACATTGATTATCCACAAATAATCTGATATTATAGTATTGCCTGTTGATAAATTTAGAATATATAATAAGGAAGGAATCCCCTAGAGTTATACACATGTTGTGGATAACTTTGTGTATAACTTCTTAATTTTCCACAGCTGTGCCCAAAAAACAAAGACTTTGTCCATGTGGATAATGTTGATACTTGGCTTTAGTTGCTGTTCAAAATTAGCCGATTGATATTATTGCTGATATTATTATTGGTAATTTTGGCAAAAATATTACTTAGAAAGTTTTCCCAAAATTTTAGGAGGTTTTTTTGATGAGCAAAAACATGAACGACCTTTGGACCAGAGCTCTTCAATACATGAAAGCGCAATTATCCGATGTTAGCTTCGATACGTGGATAAGAGCCATACAGCCATTGCTTTTAAAAGACAATGAAATCATACTAAGCGTGCCAAACGAATTCACTAAGAACATCCTTCAATCGAGATATATAGAGACAATAGCGGGTTCTCTAAAAGAAGTAGCAGGCGTATCTATTCACGTTAAATTTATCTTGGAAAACGAAGCAGAAGCTTACCTTGAAAGCATAAATAGCAGAAATGTGGACAACACCCAAACATACAGCATATTAAATCCAAAATATACCTTTGATACCTTTGTTGTGGGTAACAGCAACCGGTTTGCCCATGCTGCCTGCCTTGCAGTGGCTGAAGCCCCAGCGAAAGCATATAACCCCCTTTTCATATATGGCGGCGTAGGACTAGGGAAAACCCATCTTATGCACGCCATAGGGCATTATATTTTAGCTCGCAATCCCAAAGCTAGGGTACTGTATGTTACATCTGAAAAATTTACAAACGAGCTAATAAACTCCATACGCGATGACAAAAACGTGGAATTTCGCAACCGTTACCGCAACATCGATGTGCTGTTAATAGACGATATACAGTTTATAGCAGGCAAAGAAAGAACACAGGAAGAGTTTTTCCATACCTTTAACGCATTACACGAAGCAAACAAACAAATCATAATATCCAGCGATCGTCCGCCTAAAGAAATACCTACGCTTGAGGACAGGCTGCGTTCCAGGTTTGAGTGGGGGTTAATCGCCGATATACAGCCTCCAGACCTGGAAACCCGAGTGGCTATCTTGAAGAAGAAAGCAGAGCTGGAAAACATAGAGATCGATGACGAAATACTTTTATTCATCGCTAAGCGCATTGAGTCCAACATCAGAGAGCTGGAAGGAGCCCTGATTAGAATCATGGCTTATGCTTCTCTTACCAACAACAAGCTGGATATATCCATAGCCGAGGAAGCTCTAAAGGATATATTGTCCACTGCACAGCCTAGGGAAATAACCATACCGCTGATACAGCAAGTGGTAGCCGATTACTTCCACCTAAAAGTAGACGACTTTAAATCCAAAAAGAGAAATCGGCCAATAGCATACCCTAGACAGATTGCGATGTACTTATGCAGAGAGCTTACTGACCAATCGTTGCCCAAAATCGGCGAAGAGTTTGGCGGACGTGACCACACAACAGTTATACATGCGTGCGAAAAGATCCAGGAAGATATGCAAAAAGACAGCCAGCTCAGAAGGGTCATCGACGAGTTGAAGAAAAAAATCAGGGAAGGATAATATGCACACGCTGTGGACAAGATATGCTAAAACCTAGCTTGATATCCCCACGACTGTCCACAGTATATATGTGGATTTCATCCATTTCGACATAAAAATCCACATATCCACAACCTTTATTACTATTACTCCTAACTATTAAAATAAACAACTACAACCAGGAGGTATGCCATGAAATTTAAATGCTTTCAAAAAGACCTGTCTGATGCTATAGCCAAAGTACAAAGAGCGGTCCCAACCCGCAGCACCATGCCCGTACTACAGGGAATATTAGTGGAAGCAAAAGAAAACACGGTAAAGTTAACGGGTACTGATATCGACATTACCATACAAACGCGTATATCCGCAGAAGTCATAGAAGAAGGCTCTGTCGTCATGCCTTCACATATTTTTGGAGATGTCATAAGGAAGTTTCCTGAAGCCGATATAACAGTACAGCTGAATGAAAGATTTCAAATGGATATAATCTGTGAAGACAGCATACTCACTACCCTGCAAGGATTGGAGCCTTATGAATATCCAGAAATACAGCAGGTGGAGAAAAAACAGCAAATAAATCTGGGGCAGGGCACTTTTAAAAAGATGGTTCAGCAAACCATCTTTGCTGTAGCCACGGATGAAACCAGGCCGATTTTGACAGGTGCTCTGCTGGAAGTAGAAAACGATTCTATCGTAATGGTCTGCCTTGATGGATATAGATTGGCATTGCGAAAGGAAGCTCTTTCTGAAAATACTGTAAATACCAGCATAATTATACCGGGCAAGTCCCTCAGCGAAATCAGCAGAATACTGGAGGATGAGGAGCTCGATTTATGCATAAATGTAGGGGACAAGCATGTGCATTTTGACCTGGGGGATACCCAGATCATATCGAGATTGCTGGAGGGTGAATTCGTAAATTACAAGCAAATAATACCTCAAGAATATAAAACACGGGTTAAAGTTGATAGGCTTCTTTTGCAGCAAAGCCTCGAAAGGGCGTCTTTGATGTCCCGCGAGCTTGAAAACAACCTGATAAAGCTAAACGTACAGGACGATAAGCTGGTGATCACATCCAATTCGGATATAGGCAAGATATGTGAGCAGATCCCGATAATTGTAGAGGGCAAAAACATCGAGATAGCTTTTAATGCGCGGTATTTGCTGGACGTAATGCGCGTTGTAAAGGATGACGAGATCTGCCTAGATTTTACTACAAATGTCAGTCCGTGCATTATACGTCCTCTGGATGGGGAGGCCTATTGCTACCTTGTGCTCCCTGTTAGGCTACACAGTTAGGGGATGAAAATATGCAGGAAATCAGGATACACACCGAATACATAAAGCTTACCCAGTTTTTAAAGTGGGCTAACATAGCTGTTACCGGTTCCGAAGCCAACCAAATCATAAAAAGCGGTATGGTTAATGTAAACGGACAGGTGGAATTGAGGAGGGGCAGGAAGCTGTATCCTGGCGATTGCGTTGAGGTTAAAGGCGTGGGCCTATATCGAATTATTGGGGGAGGAAGCGCCGAGGGTGTATCTAAAGGAACTGACCCTGAATAATTACAGAAATTACCAAAATATTGGTTTAAAATTTGATGGCGGTAGAATAATATTTGTCGGGAGAAATGCGCAGGGTAAGACCAATATACTGGAATCCATATTTCTCACCTGTACAGGGCGTTCTCACAGGACGCCCAGGGATAGCGAGCTTATAAGATGGGGGCAGGATAGCTGCTATGTAAAGGTATTGGTTGAGAGAAAAATAGGATATAACTCAATAGAGGTTTTTTTGAGCCTTAAAGATAAGAAGAGAATAAAGATAAATGGGGTGACAATACAAAAGTTGGGACAATTGATGGGCCATTTCAATGCTGTAATGTTTTCGCCGGAGGATTTGAGGCTGGTAAAAGAGGCTCCTTCCGAGCGGCGCCGGTATATGGATATGGAGATATCTCAAATGAAACCCCAATATTTTTATAACCTTCAGCAGTATAATAGAATACTGGCCCACCGCAATAATCTATTAAAGGAGATTGGCAAAAATCCCGAGGCAAAAAAAATGCTGCCCATTTTTGATGAACAGCTATCAGAGGTGGGGGCATTCATAATAAAGCAAAGGTGCGAATTTATAGAAAGACTTTCTAGATTAGCTAGGGAAATTCATGAGAGGATTTCTTCGCAAGCTGAAAGGTTGGATATAAGATATAGGCCATCGATTAGGGTAAGCAACCTGGATATTGGCGATATCCGGGAAGAGTTTTTTGCGGCTTTGGAGAAGAAAAAATCGGAAGATATACAACGCGGGAGTACTGGGGTAGGTTGTCACCGTGACGATATTGGGTTTGAGATAAATGGAGTGGATGTTCGGGTGTTTGGATCGCAGGGACAGCAGCGAACGGTTGCATTATCGCTCAAGCTTTCTGATGTCGAGCTCATGTATAGGGAAACGGGGGAATACCCCGTTCTATTATTGGATGATGTAATGTCGGAACTTGATGAGGAGCGACTTAGAAGGTTGTTTGAAGAGTTAGGTGATGTTCAGGTATTCGTCACGGCAACCGATCTAAGTAGTATACCGCCGCTGGAATTAAAAAAATTTCATGTTTACGATGTTGAAGAAGGTAAAGTAACAAAAAGGCAAATTTATGAGTAAAATGGACCATATTCAAAATAGGGCTTTAAAATTGGGTAAAAAACAGTTATAATAGGGCTATGAGCGTGATTTTAAGCAATATTGGAGGAATAACCATGATATTACACCTTGGAGGAGACGTAGTGGTTTCAATGAGGAACATCATTGCAATTTTTGATATGGAGACCATCAATACATCCCGTATAAATCGGGAATTTTTGCATATTGCCGAAGAAGAGGGTTTCGTAAGAAGGGTATCAGACGATGAGCCCAAGACTTTTATACTGGCTGAAATCGATAAAAAAAGTGTGGTGTTTTTGTCGCCTATTTCTTCTTCTACCCTTCTTAAAAGGAGTTCATTTATAGAAGGTTTTGCTTTGGATAGTAAAGAGACGGAGGGAGCATGAAATGGAGCAAAATAAGAGAGATAATGTCCCCGTGTATGATGAAACTCAAATCCAGGTTTTAGAAGGGTTAGAAGCAGTTAGGAGAAGGCCGGGGATGTACATTGGAAGTACAGGCATCAAGGGCCTTCATCAGCTCATTTATGAGGTTGTAGATAACAGCATCGATGAAGCCATGGCGGGCTTCTGCGATCACATACATGTGATAATCCATAAGGACCTGTCGGTTACCGTCATAGATAACGGTAGAGGCATCCCTGTGGGCATTCATCCTCAGGTGGGTAAGCCGGCGGTTGAAGTTGCGCTTACCGTTCTCCATGCAGGGGGAAAGTTTGGAGGGCAAGGCTATAAGGTGTCAGGTGGACTCCATGGAGTGGGCGTTTCAGTGGTAAATGCCCTGTCGGAATGGCTAGAAGTGGTTATAAAGAGGGATGGCCATGTCTATAGGCAGCGATATGAGCGCGGTAAAACCGTTTCAAATCTAGAGATAATTGGTGATACCACTGAGACGGGTACTACCATAACTTTCAAACCTGATGCTGAGATATTTGAAGAAGTAAATTTTATCAGTGAAACGGTAGGGAATCGTCTACGCGAACTGGCTTTTTTGAATAAAGGGTTGCGCATAGTATTTGAAGATGAACGGGAAGGTATAAAAAAGGAATTCCACTACGATGGAGGAATTGCGTCCTTTGTTAAATATCTGAATAAGAATAAAAATACCTTGCATCCAGATCCCATATATATTTCAGGTGAGAAGAATACTACCTTTGTAGAGGTGGCCCTTCAATATAACGATTCGTACATGGAAAATATATACTCATTTGCCAATAACATTGCCACCCATGAAGGTGGTACGCACCTTATAGGCTTTAAATCGGCTCTAACCCGTGCACTTAACGATTATGCTAAAAAATATAACATTCTGAAACAAAACGATGATAACTTAACGGGGGAGGATATCAGGGAGGGCCTTACGGCTATTATAAGCGTGAGGCTGGTTGAGCCGCAATTTGAGGGGCAGACCAAAACGAAACTCGGCAATACCGAGGTACGCGGGCTGGTAGACAGCATCGTCTATGAGGGTTTGACCGTATTCTTAGAGGAAAACCCTGTTATTGCCAGGGCAATAATCGAAAAGGCTATAAGCGCGGCAAGGGCCAGAGAAGCGGCGAGAAAGGCACGGGAACTGGTGAGGAGAAAGAGCGCCATAGAGAGCACCTCACTGCCCGGCAAGCTGGCAGATTGCACCGAAAAAGATCCGGCCCTCAGCGAGATATTTTTGGTGGAGGGTGACTCGGCAGGTGGCTCCGCAAAACAGGGCAGAGATAGGCGTTTTCAGGCTGTGTTGCCCTTGAGGGGTAAGATTTTAAACGTTGAAAAAGCCAGGCTTGACAAAATACTGGCCAATGAGGAGATAAAGGCCATGGTGACGGCTTTTGGGACGGGCATCGACAATGAGTTCGATATCAGCAAGCTTAGGTATCACAGGATCATATGCATGACCGATGCTGACGTGGATGGAAGCCATATACGTACGCTGCTTCTTACGTTTTTCTACAGGTATATGAGACCTCTTATAGAGAACGGACATGTGTATATAGCGCAACCGCCTCTGTATAGAGTGGCCAAGGGCAAGGATGAGTATTATGTGTACAGTGATGCGGAATTGGACAAATTGCTCGACGATATAGGCCGTGACGGCATTGAAGTACAGCGGTATAAGGGTTTGGGTGAGATGAACCCTGAACAGCTATGGGAGACCACCATGAACCCTGAGACCAGGACTATATTAAAAGTTAAGATGGAGGACGCCATAGCAGCTGATGAGATATTCACCATCCTCATGGGAGAAAAAGTTGAGCCTCGACGCGAATTCATTGAGAAAAATGCAAAATTGGTAAAGAATCTGGATATATAAAACTCGAAAGTAGAGGGGAATGTTTTCTATGGAGCTTATGAATCAGAAGGTAATAGAAGTAAACATAGAAGAAGAGGTAAAGAAGTCTTTTATCGATTATGCCATGAGCGTGATTGTCAGCCGTGCGCTTCCCGATATTAGAGATGGCTTAAAACCTGTTCACCGGAGAATATTATATTCCATGTTTGAGCTAGGACTTACACCGGATAAGCCGTACCGAAAGTCAGCCAGGATTGTTGGAGATGTGTTAGGTAAGTATCATCCCCACGGCGAGGCTGCCGTTTATGATGCTATGGTGCGCATGGCACAGGACTTTTCTATTCGGTATCCTCTTGTGGATGGCCACGGGAACTTTGGTTCCATAGATGGCGATTCAGCTGCTGCAATGCGCTATACCGAAGCCAGGTTGTCTAAAATTGCTATGGAGCTCATGGCTGACATAGGCAAAGAGACAGTGGATTTCATGCCTAATTTCGATGAGACGTTGAAAGAGCCCACTGTGCTTCCTTCAAAGTTCCCGAACTTGCTGGTCAACGGTTCATCAGGCATTGCGGTAGGGATGGCCACCAACATTCCTCCTCACAATTTGACAGAAGTAATAGATGGTACCATTGCGCTTATCGATAATCCTGATATTACCGTAGAGCAGCTGATGAAATATATAAAGGGACCGGATTTTCCCACCGGCGGTATAATTCTGGGCAAAGAAGGAATTCGTGAGGCTTACAGCACAGGAAAAGGGCGTATAATAACTAGGGCCAAGGCTGAAATTGAAGAAATGCCCAATGGTAGATCCCAGATAGTGGTTACCGAAATACCTTATCAGGTTAACAAAGCAAAATTGATTGAAAGAATTGCTGAACTGGTGCGCGATAAGAGCATAGAGGGTATATCGGATATACGGGATGAATCGGATAAATCCGGGATGAGGATTGTAATCGAGCTTAAGAAAGACGCCAATCCCAACGTGGTTTTAAATTACCTGTACAAGCATACCCAGATGCAGGAGACGTTTGGGGTCATCTTGTTGGCTTTGGTAGACGGGCAGCCCAAAATCATGAATCTCAAAGAAATGCTGACCCATTATATTCTCCACCAAAAAGAGGTTATAACCCGTCGTACCCGTTATGACCTGGACAAGGCACAGGCTAGGGCTCACATACTGGAGGGTTTGCTCATTGCTCTGGATCATATAGATGCGGTGATTTCTTTGATCCGGAGCTCCAGGACTGTCCAGATAGCTAAAGAGGGGCTGATGAAGAATTTCTCGTTAACTGAGAAACAGGCCCAAGCCATACTGGATATGCGCCTGCAAAGGCTTACTGGGTTGGAACGGGAAAAGGTTGAGCAGGAGTACGCAGAACTTGAGAACACCATAAAATACTTACAGGAAGTTTTGGCCAATGAACGCATGGTGTATAACATCATAAAAGAGGAATTGCTGGCCATCAAAGAAAAATACAAAGACGAGCGAAGGACAATGATTTCTTCGGCGTCCGATGAAATAGATATTGAAGATCTGATTCAGGAGCAGGATGTGGTAATCACCTTGACCCATTATGGGTATGTAAAGAGGACCCCTCTTAGCGTGTATAAGAGCCAACACCGCGGTGGGAGAGGAATTGTGGCCCTTCAAACACGGGAAGACGATTTTGTGGAAGACATATATGTTACATCTACCCATGACAGGCTGCTGTTCTTTTCCAGCCTGGGTAAGGTTTACGAGCTCAAGGCTTATGAGATACCTGAAGCTGGAAGGCAGGCCCGGGGAACGCCCATAATAAATCTGATCCAGGTAGCACCAGGGGAAAGGATACAGGCGGTCATTCCCGTAAAGGATGTAGACAACAATGAATATATTGTAATGGCCACCCGCAAAGGTTACATCAAGAAAAGCCCGATTGATGAGTTTATAAATATGCGTAAAGGAGGGCTTGTAGCCATCACCCTTCGAGATGATGATGAGCTGATACAGGTGCAGCTAACCGATGGTCATAGGGAGATAATAATGGCATCTCACAACGGCATGGCCATTCGCTTCCATGAATCGGAGGTACGCCCCATGGGCAGAGCAGCTATGGGGGTGAAGGGCATGGAGCTGGGTGAAGGAGATTATATCATCGGGATGGAGGTCGTAAAGGAAGGCGCTTATGTCCTTTCCATAAGCGAGAATGGATATGGCAAAAAGACGCCCATTGACGAGTATAGGGTACAGGGCCGGGGTGGAAAAGGCATCATAACCATGAACACTACCAAGAAGACGGGGAAATTGGTGGCTTTAAAGGTGGTTACCGATGAAGATCTCATGATCATCAATTCGGAGGGGACGGTCATACGCATAGATTCCAATGAAATTGCCAGTACCAGCAGAAATACTCAGGGTGTTATGCTAATGAAGTTGGATGAAGGTGTGTCGGTGGTTTCTGTTGCTAGAGTTAGACGTTCGGAAGATTCGGAAGATTGATAGACCTGCCGTTTTTGGCAGGTGTATTTTTATAAAAATTTAAAAAAGTCAATTTCGCATATAGAAAATTTGGCATGAGAATGATATAATTTACAAATAATGAATTTTTATGCACCTCTATTTCAAAGCAATAGGAGGCGTATTTATGGCTGACATCAAGTTTATAAAAAATCAAAGTCCAAAGCCAAAGCCCAAAAGCGAAGGGCTTAAGTTTGGTACTATATTTACTGATCACATGTTTGTTATGGATTACAGCTTAGAAAAAGGATGGCATGACCCCCGAATCGTACCCTATGGTCCGGTAAGCCTTGAACCGTCCGCCATGGTATTTCATTATGGACAGGCCATTTTTGAAGGTTTGAAGGCATATAGGAATATAAGAGGAGAAGTAGTCACGTTTCGCCCCATGGATAACATTTCTCGGTTAAACCGGTCTGCAGAAAGGCTGTGTATTCCTCAGGTAGATGAAGAGCTGTTATGGGAAGGTTTAAGGATGCTGCTGGAGATCGAAAAAGATTGGGTTCCTGAAGTAGAAGGTACGGCTTTGTATATCAGGCCTTTTATAATAGCCACTGATCCTTATTTGGGTGTAAGGCCTTCAAACACATATAAGCTGTTTATCATACTCTCTCCTGTAGGGGCGTACTATGCCGAAGGATTTAAGCCCGTTAAAATATATGTTACCGATAAGTACGTGCGAGCTGCTAGGGGTGGTTTAGGCTATACCAAGGCCGCTGCCAATTATGCTGCCAGCCTTTATGCTGCGGAAGAGGCAAAGAAAAAGGGGTATACCCAGGTATTGTGGCTGGATGCATGCCACCATAAATATGTGGAGGAAGTCGGCACCATGAACATATTCTTTAAAATAGATGATGTAGTGGTAACACCATCGCTGGAAGGAGGCAGCATACTCCCAGGCATTACCCGCGATTCTGTGATTACCCTTGCCAGATCCATGGGCTATGAAGTGGAAGAGAGGCCGATTTCCATTGAAGAGGTATTTGAAGCCCATGAGAAGGGCAAGCTCGAGGAGGTGTTTGGTACAGGTACCGCCGCCGTTATATCGCCTGTTGGTGAGCTCAACTGGAATGATAGGGTTATACGGATAAACAATGGCAATATGGGAGAATTTTCTAAACTAATGTACGATAAGCTTACAGGTATTCAGTACGGTAGAGAGGAAGATAAATTTGGCTGGGTAAAAAGGATTTGTTAACGGGGATAGTAAAAGGGGTATAGGCATTGATACCCCTTTTACTATCCTTAAAGTTGATTCTGTACTTTTTGTTCGAGTTCTTGGAGCCCGTTTTGCATTTGATTTGAAATTTGCTGGTCTACTTCTTGTTTGGCAGCCTGGCTGGGATGAGCGGCCTCTACTGTATACCAGCCGCGGTGGTGCATGGCTTCAAAAAACAGCTGTGCATGGCTTTGCTCTTCCTGCTGAATATGCTGCAAGGCCTGGATTATATTTTGATTGGCCGATTCTATAATTGCGTTGTTGTATGCATCTGAAACGTATTTTTCTGTCATAATGGAGTCGTAGAGCATTTCTCTTTCACTCAGTTGATTTTGAGGCATGGCCTTCCCTCCCATGTATGTTTTACTGCTGTTTTGGCGGAGTGAAACCGCCCTGCTGAAGCAACGCTTTAATGGTGTTTGCGTGCTGCTCTTCCTGTTTTGCTACCAGCTCGAAGAGATACTTAATCTCTGGGTCTGTTGCCTGTGCAGCATATGCCCTGTATTTGTTAATGCACATGTATTCTGCTCTAAGCTGATCTTCCAGCAATATCCTCTCTTTGTTTGTAAGCTCCATCTTTATTTATCCTCCTTTCTTTCGAATAGTTTTTCCTAAAATCCAGTTTTAATAAATCAAAAATTTTGTGAAAAAATTTATTGGAAAAGAAGGATTTTTAGGAAACTTGTAGAACTATAAAAGTATAGTTTCGTAATAATTTTGTAAAAAATATTTAATAATTAAAATGAGAAAGAGGGTGTAGTGGAAGGCGAAGCAAAATGAAGAAGAGTATTGCTGTATTAGTGATGGTATGTTTTTTCTTTTTGACGGGTTTTGCCTATAGCGAAGAGATGGATGGCAACACAACGGCCTATGTCATGTATGTGAACGATGTGGAGGTTGGCGTACTGAAATCAGCAGCTAAAGGGCTCAGCGTCTATGATGAAGTTATAGAAGCCATAAATGAAAAGTATGCGGGTCAGCAAATATATATAGGAGCTGAAGTTTATTTTAAAGAAACGGAGATGTACAGTGGCTTGTTTACGGATGAATACGATTTGGCAGAGAATATCCAGCAAGTTGTGGAAGTAAAAGCTGACGCATTTGCCATCGTAGTTGATGAGGAGCCCGTATGTTTTTTGAAGACTTATGATGAAGCTCTTGAGGTACTGGAACGGGTTAAGAGTTCATATCGGTCAATGGTTGAACAGTCTGAAAATGCGATGTTGGAGGATATAGGGTTTAAGGAAAATGTGGAAATTATTCCCCAAACAGTGCTGTATAGCAGTATTGTTGATATTGATAAAGCTTTTAAGATAGTTACTACGGGTGTAGCAGAGATTCAAGAGTATGAAATAAAAGAAGGGGATACGCTGTGGAACATTGCGCGGCAATATGACCTGAAGGTATCGGATATAGAGGCAGCTAATCCTGAATTAAATCCTGAAATGATAAAACCAGGGCAGAAGCTTAAGCTTCAAGCCCCCAAAAGCCTTGTGACGGTAGTGACTCGTGAAAAGGTGACGTATACCGAGGAGATACCATTCGATACCGTTGTGAAGAATACCTCCAACCTCTATAAAGGCGAGAAGAAGATAGAGCAACAAGGCCAGAACGGCCAAAAACAGATAGAGGTTTATGTAACGAGGGAGAATGGGGTGGAGGTATCTCGTGAGAAAATAGGAGAAACTGTGTTAAAGCAACCCGTAGATCAAATAGAGCTCATAGGCACAAAAATTAGACCTGTTAGTAAAACATCCAACCGCAATTATACAAGGCCGTCGGATCTTACGCCTATTTCTAAAAATGGGGTAGAGATGACGCCTTGGTTTGGCGGAGCGGATAAGATTTTTACGAGGGGTTCTATTGCTAAAGTTATCCATGTGGGAACAGGCCTCACTTTTTATGTAAAGCGCCGTGGTGGAACAAACCATGCTGACTGTGAGCCGTTGACCGCTGCCGATACGGCTGTTATTAAACGCATATACGGGGGTAGCTTTAGCTGGGATCGGGAACCAATAATAGTACAGGTAAATGGGAAGAAGATGGCGGCCTCCATGAATGGTATGCCCCATGGAGGAAGCACCCTAACTAACAACAATTTTCCGGGCCATTTTTGTATACACTTCTATGGCAGCCGGACCCATGGTACAAACAAGATAGATCCGGATCACCAGGCGGCCATAAAGGTTGCAGCAGGCAAATAGTATTCTATGAAGTTATGCATTTAACAAAAATTAAGAGCTCCTTGATTTAAACGAGGAGCTCTTAATTTTTGTGCTGTTTTGTCTGAAAATTATGCATATCTATTGATTATCTCCATGACATTTCTTATACCGGAGGTATGGTCCTCTGCGGACATGGCGTTTATGTACTGGTGCCGCTTGTTATAAAGGTCCAGGATTGAGAGATACAGCGAATCTTCGGTCATATCCTCCTGGAGGAGGACCTTGCTGTAACCCTTCTTTTCAAAGGATTTAGCATTTAAGATTTGATCCCCACGACTGGCTTTGAGGGGTAAAGGAATTAAGAGACAGGGCTTTTTAAGGGCCAGAAATTCGTGGATGGAATTGGATCCAGCCCGAGATACCACTATATCAGCCAAAGCCATAATATGGGGCAGCTCCTTGTCCAAGTATTCAAATTGGACATAGCCAGGAATATCCCCGTAGTTAGAATCTATATTGCCTCTGCCACATATATGCACTATTTGAAATCGGGTAATCAGCTTTTTGACTATCTTGCGCAGGCAGTTATTTATGGCCACTGCTCCCGAACTTCCACCCATCACCATTATCACCGGCTTTTCTTGTGTAAAACCGCATAGCTTCTTACCGGTTTCAGGGTTGCCCTGAAATAGCTCCTTACGTATAGGAGTGCCGGTGTATATGGCTTTGCCTCTTTTAAATTGGGCTGCAGTTTCGGGAAACGTTGTGCATATAACCTGTGCAAACGATGAAGCTATCCTGTTTGCCAGGCCAGGGGTGATATCGGATTCGTGTACTATGACTGGGATACGGTTTGCCCATCCGCCAATCACAACTGGAACGGAAACAAACCCTCCCTTTGAAAAGATGACATTGGGTTTTATCTTTTGTATTATGTGCATCGACTGGCCTATTCCGTATGCTACTTTAAAGGGGTCGGTAAAGTTTTTAATGTCCAGATATCGCCTTAGCTTACCCGACTGCACGGCGTGATATATGACCCCACTTTGCTTCGATACGAGGTTGTATTCGATGCCGCTTTTTGTGCCTATATAATGGATTTCCCAACCATCGCGCTTAAGCTCAGGGATCAGGGCTAAATTGGGGGTAACATGCCCCGCCGTACCCCCACCGGTCAGCACTATTTTTTTCATGACGTTACCTCCTACACCCTTTCAAGCGGTTTGAGCCCTATCAACTTAAGCCCATTAGCCAGCGTAATTCTCGTAGCTTTCACTAGAGCCAGCCTTGCAGTTCTCAACTGTTGGTCCTCTACCAGAATGGGGTGTTCATGGTAGAAACGATTGAAGTCCTGAGCCAAATCCACCAGGTAGCGCGTTATGACGGAGGGTTCAAGCTGATTTAAAGCTATCATGACTTTCTCGGGAAACTGGTATAGAGTTTTACACAGCTGATACTCTTCTTTGGTCACAAGCAGGGCGGGGTTAAAGCAATTATCATGTTCGGGAGCTTTTCTAATGACGCTGCAGCATCTTGCGTGGGTGTATTGTACGTATGGCCCGGTTTCTCCGTCGAAGTTTAGGGCTTCATCCCAGGAGAAGGATACGTCCTTAATTCGATTGCTGTACAGATCGCTGAATATGACGGCTCCTACTCCCACGTAACGAGCTACTTCCTCTTTGTTTTCCATGTCAGGATTCTTGCTTTCAATTATTTCAAGGGTCTTCTTGATGGCCTCGGATAATATATCTTCAAGCAGCACCACTTTCCCTTTACGCGTGGACAGCTTTTCTCCTCCAAGGCTTACTAGGCCAAAAGGAACGTGTACTAAGTCCTTTGCCCATTCATATCCCATGAGCTCTATGACTTTGAACCACTGTTGAAAGTGGAGGCTCTGTGCCGCACCCGTCACGTATATGCATTTGTGGAAGTCATATACCTTTTTGCGGTATATGGCAGCTGCTATATCGCGTGTGGCATACAGGCTGCTGCCGTCTTTCTTTAGTATCATACAGGGAGGCATGCCATATTTTTCTAGGTCTACGATCAGAGCGCCTTCGCTTTCTTTAAGCAAGTTCTTTTTCCTGAGCTCTTCAATTACGGCATCCATTTTATCGTTATAAAAGCTTTCGCCGGCATATGAATCGAAATGTACGTCAAGAAGGTCATATACTTTTTGAAACTCTTTGAGGCTTATATCTTTGAACCACTGCCACAGCTCTAAGGCCTCACTGTCTCCTTTTTCCATGCGGGCAAACCAGTCCCTTGCCTCATCTTCCAACTTTGGATCGTTTTCGGCTTCCTCATGGAATTTTACGTATAGGCGCAAGAGCTCTTTTATGCCATGGGCTTCAACTTCATCTTTATTGCCCCACAGCTTGTACGCTACTATAAGCTTGCCAAACTGGGTCCCCCAATCACCCAGGTGGTTTATGCCGATGCACCTGTATCCCATGAATTCAAATATTTTGCGCAAAGAATTACCGATGACAGTAGAGCGAAGATGACCCACATGGAAGGGCTTGGCTATGTTTGGAGCCGAGTAATCTATGACGATGGTCTTGCCCTGTCCAATAGGTTGAGACCCATACCTTTCCTGTTCTTCTAATATGCGTTTTAAAGTTTGCTCTACAAATAGGGATTTGTTGAAAAAGAAGTTGAGATACCCGGATACTGGTTCCAACTTATCGATAAATTCCACATTTGAAATATTTGATGCTAATTCATGAGCAATCTGCACCGGAGGCTTTCTGAGCGTTTTGCTCATTTTAAAACACGGAAGGGCTATATCGCCCATCTCGGGGTTAGGAGGATATTCCAGCATGTCGTAAATTTGCTCACGGCTCAGTTCAGGAAGTTGTTTATGTATTGCCTGTGCAATAGTATCCTTAACGTCGAACATGGCCACTACTCCTCTTCCTTAATTTTTTCTTTATAGTCTATAATACCACACAGCTACTCCAAATAACAATAACCAACGGCAATTTGTTAACCTAGAGGAATAATCGGCTTGACAGATTTTCTATAATAGTATTATACTACACTTGGAAATGAAGCGGTAAAAGGCGGCCTTTCTCCCTATAAGAGGGATGGAAGGCTTTGTAAGTTATAAAAGGTTGTTGAGATAAGAGGGATTAAAAACGAAAGGAGGAAAAGGCGTTTTCCCATTTAAAATTATTTTGGGATTTAACGCCATAGAGCCGATGAGTGAAGTAAGGACGCGGTTTGCTCCAAGCCCCACGGGTTATATGCATATCGGCAACTTGAGAACGGCACTTTATGCTTATCTGATTGCCAAAAGCCAGGGCGGAAAGTTCATATTGCGCATTGAGGATACCGACCAGGAGAGATTTGTAGAAGGAGCTATAGATGTGATATATAAGACCCTGAAAATCGTAGGTCTTGACTACGATGAAGGGCCCGATATTGGGGGACCGTACGGGCCTTATATACAAAGCGAGCGCAAGGAGATCTACCAGCAATATGCAAAGAAGCTGGTTGAAATGGGAGGGGCATATTACTGTTTCTGTTCCAAGGAGAGGCTGGAATCTCTAAGAGAAGAATGCCAGAAGAGGGGCATTCCATTTAAATACGATGGCCATTGTAAAAATCTTAGCAAAGAAGAAGTTGAGCGTAGGATTAGAAATGGTGAAAAATATGTTATAAGGCAGAGAATACCATCCACAGGTACCACTTCGTTTCATGATGAGGTGTTTGGCACCATAACGGTGGATAACTCCACTTTGGATGAAGGGGTGCTCATCAAATCGGATGGCATGCCGACGTACAACTTTGCCAATGTAGTCGATGACAGCTTGATGAAAATAACCCATGTAGTTAGGGGGAGCGAGTACCTTTCTTCTACTCCTAAATACAACCTTCTTTATCAAGCGTTTGGATGGAATATTCCGACGTATATTCACTTACCCCCCGTAATGAAAGAAGCTGGTAAAAAGCTCAGTAAGCGGGAGGGGGATGCTTCGTTTGAGGATTTCTACAACAAGGGGTATCTGGTGGAGGCTATAGTAAATTACATCGCGTTATTAGGATGGAGCCCAGGAAACGACAGGGAATTTTTTACCCTAGAAGAGCTTAAGGAGCATTTTTCCATAGAAGGGCTTAACAAATCTCCGGCTATCTTTGACGTAAATAAGCTGCGCTGGATGAATGGCGAATATATAAGAAAGAAGAGCCTGGAAGAGTTTTGTGAATTGGCCATGCCTTACTACAAGAAAGCCATAAAGAGGCAAGACGTTGATTTGATGAAGTTGAGCCATCTGTTGCAGACCCGTATAGAGATTTTAAGCGACATAATAGAGAGCGTTGATTTTATAGATGAGCTTCCAGATTACGATGTCCAGATGTTTGTACACAAGAAGATGAAGACCAATCTGGAAAATTCCCTGGAGCATCTTAAAAAGAGTTATGAGGTGCTGGAAAAGCTTGATAGATGGAATGAGGAGGAGATCCACAGGGTATTAATGAAGCTCATACAGGAGTTGGGTGTCAAGAATGGCCAAGTATTGTGGCCCATACGTACTGCCATATCAGGAAAGCAATATACTCCGGGTGGTGCTATAGAGCTGCTGGATTTGCTGGGCAAGGAGGAGTCCTTAAGGCGTATAAGGATAGGAATCGAGAAGCTGGAAAAGGCAGGTGCTTGATGCATTTGATACAGAGGCGGTTCCCATATGAATTATGAAACCGCCTTTTGTTTTAAAAAATTTTAAGGGTTAATAAGAAAAATACAAGTTGCAATATTATATACTTTATTCAGGGATACTTAACCAGTGTTTTTATAATTGTCGTCGATCTCCAATAGTGAAAAAACTCCTGGAGATCGACGACAATTTTTTGCTTTTATTCGATCATGAAATCTTTATTTTTGAGAAAAAGAATGTTATAATTTTTGTACCCAAAAGTATAAAAGCATTTTTACAAAAATTAACAAACCTTATAAAGGGCGGAACGTAACGGTTTTTAGACTACCTATAGATTGAAACATGGCCTTTCTGGATCAGTTTATACACTTGTTCAATTAAGTTTTTAGACTACCTATAGATTGAAACATGCATGGAACAGCATCGCCAGTTTTCTGAATAGTAGTTTTTAGACTACCTATAAGGGATTGAAACTTTTAAATATGAGAAAAAGGAAGCTATCACCATGAATCACAAGGGCACGGTTACGCTTGAAACCAAACGGCTGATTTTAAGGCGCTTCACTCACGACGACGTCGATGCGATGTTTCGCAATTGGGCAAATGATCCTGAGGTAACCAAATATTTGACCTGGCCGACCCACACAGATGTGTCCGTATCCAGAGCCGTTATCGACAGTTGGGTGAAACAATATGAAAATGTGAATTACTACAGCTGGGCGATTGTTTCTAAAGAGCTTAATGAACCGATTGGGAGCATTTCCGTGGTGTCAATGAATGATGTAATAAATAAGGTTGAAATAGGATACTGTGTCGGTCGGAAATGGTGGCGGCAGGGTTACACGTCAGAAGCGCTTGCAGAATTAATCCGTTTCTTTTTTGAAGAGGTGGGTGTGAATCGTATAGAAGCCGGGCACGACATACGAAATCCCAATTCGGGCAAGGTAATGCAAAAATGCGGCATGAAATATGAAGGTACCATGCGCCAAGGCGGCAAAAACAATCAGGGTTTATGTGATGTTGCCTTGTATGCCATTATTGCGGATGATTATTTCGCACGTAAGCAAAGCTAAATTCCTACGTGATCGAAACGATTTCGTATAAGTTTGGTGAGTATTTTAAATGTATGGCTTGCTAAAAAGTCTTGTTTTGTAATTTCGGTTTTGCTTACTGTTGTTATCGCGGCATACTATTTTATATGGGTGTATATGCCGACACATCAATTTGTGTGCAATATGGACATTTTGAACCCGTTTTATTACATAAATACTACCAATGTTCCGCCGGAACAAATTGACTTTGAAGAAGTAGAGGTTTGTGCGACCGTATAGTACTGTACCTGCCCCCTTTGCACGCTATAACTATCCTGATAATTGCGCTTTTCTATATGTAGAATCCTACGATGGCATGAAAGTCTCCACGCATTCAAGTTTTTAGACTACATATGTTGAATTGAGACATGTGTTGCATGGGGCTTATGTAACGGACGAAGAAACGGTCTACCGGTAAGGGACTGAAACGCTTTTATTTTTATTTGCAAACAGCAGCAATGAACCGAGAGATATTTTATTATTGACAGAAACAATGGATGTATGTTAAGTTATATCTGTACAAAATAAATGTAACAGTAATACCGTAAAAGTAGAAGAAGAGTAAATTTAAAAAGTCAAAAAAGGGTATTGACAAAGCGGATATGATTTGGTAGTATAGAGTTTGCCGTTTGAAAAGCGGCAAGGGAATTGGTCCTTGAAAACTGAACAGTGGTAGATGTGCCAGGTCAATTCCGGAGAGTGGGGCCTTAGAGGCTCAAAGCTTGAAGGAATAAAAGGTGTAAGAAAAGATTTGATATAAATTAAGTGAAGAGTTTGATCCTGGCTCAGGACGAACGCTGGCGGCGTGCCTAACACATGCAAGTCGAGCGGGGATGAGTTGGACAGCTTG
>JAMNZI010000165.1 GCA_023622385.1 Bacillota bacterium
CCATCCTGATAATCGCCAGCCCATATCACCAAAAGCCTCTTGTTCTTGCCAGCCAGCTGTAAGGTCCTTATGACGTCAAGGGAATACTCGGGAGAAAATAAAAGGTCTATGTTTTCCACGACGATATTCTTAGAAGGTGCTTTCTTTATGGCGCTTATCACTACATCGGCCACCATTTTCTTCCTTTGCTCCTTTGGAAGCCTGCACAGTTGTTCTGATACCACAAGTCCGAGATTTATCCATTTCCAATTTGAAAAGAAAACCTTCACCAGCTCTTTATCTACACATGCAACCATTATGTTGCCAGCATTGGAAGTATAACCTTGGGCAACTTGCCTCAGGCTCAACTCATTATCCCCATAGCTCACGTTTATTCCGCCTCTTATTCAAATTTTGATAATTAATCAACTATACAATTGACCTTAAATAGAATTATACTATATCCGCTATCATTTGTGAATAAAATCACGAAATTCAATGCAATACCAGCCAATATTTAAAGCATCGACTGTTTTTTCGAATCAAAATAAGGTAAAATAAATATAATAGAAAAAAGCAAAGGTGAACAGGCATGGACATACAGAGCATAATAGAAAAACTTCAATCCTATTTCAAAAACCAAGGAGACGTAATAGCGGTCTACCTTTTCGGCTCCACTGTAAAAGGTAAGGCAAGAAAAAATAGCGATGTTGACATAGCGGTTCTATTTGACGGGGAAAGAAGCACAATATACCGATTCCATAGAAAGCTTGAGATAGCCGGGAAACTGGAAGAGCTACTAAACACCAGAGTAGACATAGTAGATCTAGAAAGCGCCGATCCGTTTTTCTTCCACCAAATAATGCTTAATAAGATACTGCTGGTAGACAAGAATATCGACAAGCGAATAGCTTTTGAAGTAAAAAAACGCAGGGAATACTTCGATATGCAGCCTTTTTATAAGTTGTACTATTCTCAGGCTTTAAAGCGGTTAGAGGAGAAACGGAGGGACATGCACCGTGGTTGAAAAATCGGTAATTACCAGAAGGCTTGCGTACCTGGACGAATATTGCAGGGACCTCGAGGAGGCAAGGACAAAAGTAAGCTGGGAACAGTTTTTAAATGATAAAGTTGTGAGACGTTACATTGAAAGAACTTTACATATGGCCATCGAAGCGTGCATCGATATAGCAAATCATATAATTTCTTACCACGGCTATAGAGAACCTGAAAGCAACAGGGAATTATTTCAAATATTGATGGAACAAGGAATTATCCCCAATAAGCTTGCCGAAAATCTTAAAAAAATGGCTCAGTTTCGTAATATTATAGTACATGATTATATACGGATACAGCCCGAAATAGTATACGCGATTTTGAAAAACAATCTTACAGACATAATTGAATACGCCAACATTGTTAAAGAGAAATTCCTTTGATAACATCGGTGTATCCTTTGGCTTTATTCATATCTTTGATGGGGTATAGTATGATTACTACTATACTCAGTAGCATGTTTTTTGTTTTCTAACACCTTTTTTAATGCGAAGAGGTATGAAATTTGTAATTGAATTGGAGGAGATTAGATATGAGAAAATGGCTGGCCATAATCATTATAGTACTGTTCATCATTCCTTCTTGCCAGAAAGACGTATCAAACGACAAAAATTCAATTACAAGAAGTCAGGATAACCTGCTGAATTCAAATATTTCGGGTAAAACGCCTTATGAAGCAAACTCCTCTACTGATACGGCTGTTCCCAATACGCATGGTCAAAGGAATAATATGAACTTGATTATAAATCCGTTGGGAAGGACAATAGAGGATAGAATCAATCCTTCGGAAGGATTTGAACGTATAAAAGTAAAAGAAGGATCATTTGGACATTACTTGAGATCCCTCCCTTTGAAACCCCATGGTTCAAAGGTTAAGTATTACAACGGGAGGGAAAAGAATCGCGATGTATATGAAGCGGTAATAGATATTGATATAGGTGACAAGGACCTGCAGCAATGCGCCGATGCGGTAATTCGATTAAGAGCAGAGTATTTGTACAAGCAGAAGCAATATGACAGGATACATTTTAACTTTACAAACGGCTTTAACGCCGAATTTGTCAAATGGATGCACGGCTACAGGATAGTAGTAGCAGGCAATAAAGCAAACTGGGTGAAGACTTTTGCCTATTCTGATGATTATAACACTTTTCGGAGGTATCTTGATACTGTATTCTCTTATGCAGGCACATTATCTTTATCTAAAGAGATGAAACCTGTCATGATAGAAGACATGGAAATTGGGGATGTATTCATCCAGGGAGGCAGTCCAGGACACTGTGTTATAGTGGTGGATATGGCCATGCACGCCCAGACTGGTGAGAAGCTGTTTTTGCTGGCTCAAAGCTACATGCCTGCGCAGGATATCCATATTCTAAAAAATCTCCAGGATCCGCAAATTAGTCCATGGTATTCCATTAAATTTGGCGATACATTAATTACACCCGAATGGACATTTAAGAAAACGGATCTTAAGCGTTTTTCAAATTAAATTTTCCAGTAAGAACAAAGGTGAATTGCTCAAAATGCGAATTGAAGAACTTGACGTAATCAAAACATATCCTCCAGCACCCTCTCATGAATCTCGAGGGCCTTCCTGTCCCACAGGACAAATCTGATCACCTTGACCGATTTAAGGGTGGGAATCACTTCCGATATCGTTTTAAAAGCCACCCTAGCAGCATCCTCCATGGGATATCCGAATATGCCGGTAGAAATGGCAGGAAAAGCTATGGAGGTTATTCCGTGCTGGTCGGCAAGCTTTAGCGCGTTTCTATAACAGTCAGCCAGCAGCTTATCGGAAGGCTGGTCAACGCCATATAGCGGCCCCAGGCAGTGGATGACATATCGATTCGGTAGGTTGTGCCCGCCGGTTATGACCGCCTGTCCCGGCTTTATGGGCGCCAAAAGTCTACATTCCTCCGCAAGGCCGGGTCCCGCTGCACGGTGAATGGCACCGGCCACGCCTCCACCCGGCATGAGCTGGGCATTGGCAGCATTGACGATGGCGTCAAAGCCTTCCTGTTTGGTGATATCCCCCTGGACGCACTCAACCTTTACGCCGTGTACCACTTTTTCCATACATATCACCCCAATCAAAATTTCGTCAATAGCCCTTGCGCCATCAAAACGATCAGCATCATTGTTTATTGACGTCCATAACCATATCCCGTTAATACTCACTGCTCACAAGTAGCTATTTATTTAGCGTACTTGTCGATGAGCTCCATTATTTCGTTGACCTTTTCCTCACCGTGCCCTTCTGTGAAGGCCTGCCTGACGCAGTGCTTTATATGCTGGTCTATTATGTTCAAATTCGCTTTTTTAAGCAAAGCCTGCACAGCCAGTATCTGCTTAGATATATCCACACAGTAGCGGTCATCCTCTACCATTTTAATTATGCCATCTATCTGCCCTCTTGAGGTTTTCAAAAGGTTGAGCACCTGCTTTTTAGTATTAGCATCCATATCATTCACTCCCGCGATTGTAACTCAAATACATTTTACCACATTTTATACCATTTATGATGCACAATTTTATATCTCATCTGATTGACGTTAACTGAGGTTTGGAAACTCAAGTATCTTCTAATGGTTATAACTATATTGATTGCTTGATCAAACGAGTCATTTCTCTTTGTAACTTGTTGAATATAACCTCTCCATATAGGCATTTTACCAGAATAATTTCATTATGACATTATCACAGAACAACTACAAAAATAGGCATTCCCTATTGACTTTTTTAAATGCTTAAAGTATTCTATTGATAAATTGTAAACTAAGGAGGTATTTAGAGTTGACAATCAAAACTGCAGTACAAGCTGCCTTGCTAACGGCCCTCACAGCCGTCTTAGCCCAAGTTGCCATACCTCTTCCTGGTGGCATTCCCTTTAGCCTCCAGGTCTTCGGAGTTTTCTTAGGCATCCTTTTGCTGGGCAAAAAGGCATTTTGGGGAATGCTCACATATTGGCTGCTGGGAGCTATAGGGCTGCCGGTATTTGCTAATGCTCAGGGAGGCATAGGTATCATACTGGGGCCAAGGGGCGGATACATCGCGGGATTCGTCATAAGCGGATTGATTGGTGGCTACATTGTAGAACTCGCCAAATTCAGTTTAAAAGGTAAGATTTTAGGGCTGCTGATTTCTCTAGTCATAATATATTTCACCGGAACAGTACAGTTGGCCTTTACCACCAAATCATCCATAGACAAGGCTTTGACAGTTGGCGCTTTGCCCTTCATCCCTTTGGACATACTTAAAGGAGTTATAGCCATCGTTTTATCAAAATATATAGATAGGGCACTGCCCAGGACAGGTATTAATATCGATAAGATGAAACAAAATGGAAACTAAATCATTAACCCGTAAGCTCGAGAGGCTCTTCGGGCTTACGGGTTACAATAAATCGACATCAACAAAAATAAATCGATAATAAATAAACCTATATACGCAAAGCTATTCTATCTTCACAACCTCGTACCCTGCTTCTTCTATTGCATCCCTTATTTCACCATCTTCGATTTGGCGATCTGCTTCAACAACGGCATACTTGCCCTTTAAATCTACGTCAACCGTTTTCACGCCGGGTATTTCCTTAAGCGCCTGGGTAACATGAGTTACGCAATGTTGGCAGGACATCCCCTCGATAAATATCCGCTTCTTCATCAAGAACACCTCCTTTCCAAAGTTTTCTATATAGTCTTTGATCTTTTCATTATTTTTAGCTCCCACTGAAGGCAACGCGTATCAATCCAGCATTGGCTTAAACCTTCTAAGCCTCAAGGCATTTGTCACAACCGATACCGAGCTCAATGCCATGGCTAGTGCTGCTATCATGGGATTAAGCAAAGGCCCGCCAAACAGGTGCAAAACTCCGGCGGCTATGGGAATACCGGCGATGTTGTATACAAAGGCCCAAAATAGGTTCTGCTTAATGTTTCTGATGGTCGCTTTGCTGAGCTGTATTGCCGCCAATACGTCCATTAAATCGCTCTTCATAAGCACTATATCGGCCGACTCCATGGCTACGTCGGTACCCGAACCAATGGCAATCCCCACATCTGCTTGCACCAAAGCCGGAGCGTCATTGATGCCGTCTCCCACCATTGCAACCTTTCCACCCTGTTGCTGAAGCTTCTTGACTTCATTGGCTTTATCCTGAGGCAGCACCTCAGCCAGTACCACATCTATACCCACCTGTTTTGCTATGGCCTGAGCGGTTCGAGCGTTATCTCCCGTTATCATCGCCACCTTTATGCCCATTCTGTGAAGCTGTCGTACTGCCTTTATACTGGTAGGCTTTATGACATCGGATACCGCTATGATGCCAACCAGCTTGCCATCTACGGCAACAAACATTGGCGTTTTGCCTTCTTCGGCCAACCTGTCGTATTCCTGCTGCAACATAATTTCGATATTCCTATCCTCCATAAGCTTCTTGTTCCCCAGAAGGACGTGTCTGCCCTGGGTGACTACCTCGATGCCCTGACCCGGGATTGCTGTGAAATCTTCCACCTTGATGAGCTCCATATTCCTCTCCCTAGCGCTGCTTACGATAGCTTCTCCCAGGGGATGCTCAGAGCCCACTTCGGCTGAAGCTGACAATCGCAGAAGCTCATCCTGGCTGATCAAGCCATCGGTTATGATATCCGTCACCTTTGGCTTGCCTTCGGTGATAGTGCCCGTCTTATCCAGCACCACGGTGTCGATCCTGTGAGCTATTTCAAGCGCTTCGCCACTTTTTATGAGTATCCCATGCTCTGCTCCTTTACCTGTTCCCACCATGATGGCAGTAGGGGTTGCAAGCCCAAGGGCGCACGGGCAGGCTATAACCAACACCGATATGA
>JAMNZI010000169.1 GCA_023622385.1 Bacillota bacterium
GACGTTGAATTTGGTTTTTTTGCTATTTACTAATTCGACATCCAAACGGGAATTCCTTTTGGTTGAGTAAATTTTAATAAAAAATATTTTAACTTTTTCAATGAGAACTAACTAGTTATGCACTCTAGCGTCTCCATCTAGCATGAAGTTCTTTCATAATCATTTCAACAGACACCTTTTCTGCCAATTTTTCAATTTTACCGGTAGTATCGCTGCTCAATTTTGGACCTTTCATGAGTCGTATGTTTTCTGCTACCTGCTCTGGGGTCTCGGCCCCCACTACAAGACTGGTTACCCCTTCAACGTCTCGAATGAATGAAAATGCAAGCTGTGCAACACTTATGCCCTCCATCTCTGCCAACTGATGCAACTCCTTGATGCACTTAACTATTGGCTCTAAACTATTAGGAATCGCATCCAATTCCATAAAAAATAATCCTTGAAAATATATACTCCTTACAAACACAATTTTGTTTCTGGTTCGCAATTTTTCCAAAACTCCGCTACGTAACATTCTCAAATCAAATACATTCATAGGGACCTGTACAGCCTCATAAAAATCTTCCTTAAGCATCTCTTCCACTTCTTCTGGATGATACACCGAAACCCCAACTTTTCCAATCAAGCCTTCATCCACTAGCTTTTTCAAAGCTTTAACTACAACATCACCATACTGCGACATATCTTTTGGATTATGAAGCATATAAATTGGGATTTTTGTTATATTGAGCTTTTCAAGCGAGCTCTCTACAAACATGTAAATTTGCTTTTCTACGCTATCTCTATCAGTTCCTTTTGATGGGTCCAGAGCAAACTTTGTTGTTAACAAAGGATTCCTTATTTTACACCGGGGTGATGAAAAATATTTTCCTAATACTTGTTCGGATTCTCCATATTTATTTGCAGTATCAAAGGAATTTATGCCCCCTTCAGTTGCCACATCAAGAATTTCAAAAGCTTTCTCTAATGAAGGCTTTCCACTTTTGTTAGCTATTCCATATTCCATCCCTAGTTGAACAGTACCTAGCGTTATTTTAGAAATATTCCATCCATTGATATTTTCATACTCCATTTCAGATCACCGCTTTCAAAAAATTCCAGAATGTAGGATACATGTGTTATAAATGCATCCTACACTCTAGGTTTTTTGCATAACAACTATTCACAACCTCATCCTAATACCCAATTCTTTCCCAGCATTCAAATTCTTTTGCAATTTCTTCACTTACATATACTGTAGTAGGAAGGAGCTGTAGTATAGAAGCGGGCACTTTGGGAGTTACCGGCCCATATAACACAAGACGGGATATCATTCTCTGCCAGCTTGACATGGTCCCCATTGTCGTTAATGCGTGCATCTCCATACGATTGCGGCATCTAACAACATCTGCTGGACCTATAGTAGCTGCTTTTGGAGGCACATTTGCTATATCACCGCTGCAACCAAACACACCATGAAGCGAATTCTGGGCTATAGTGAGTGGATGCAATGTTACAATTCTGCTCCCCATCTGCATGAATTCTTCTACACTATCACACGCAAATTCCGGTGCATCAGGCTCAATAAAAGCAATGTGTCCCGTCCACCCAGGACCGCTATAGCATATATCTGCTCCTCCTTCGCCAACCTCGGTAATAAGATCGCTGTAATACTTTATATTTTCAGTTGTAGGCGTATAACAATTCTCTCTTTTCATCCTCAAATCAGGGTCTATTTTGGAATAAAAATACTTGAAAAATGAATAGGCAAATCCGGCTTTATATGTTACTGGAGCTACATTTCCATCTTCATCGGCCCATTCATCCATAATGAATGTATAGACATTACGACAATTGACCCTGAAACGGTTTATGAGTTCTGCTACCGTTTCATATGTCGTAGGAGCTGGGTTTGGTAAAATCATTACCACTTTTTTATCTTGTTCATCAGATTCTTTTATCCGAGTAAACATATCTGCTATCCATATAGAGTTAACATCTGGTACAATTTTAATCTTAAAGTCGGGATTAGGATGTTTTTCCATGTTCTCCCTTTTAATTTTTCGTACACGTTCCAATACTTCCTTGTCCCTAAAAGGAATCCATGCAGCAGGCTCAAAATTAAATGTGCAGTTTGCATTATTCATGTAAACCCCTCCTTTTATGATCAGTACGCTCTCGAAAAGTCCAAGAGCTTTATTTTTATATATTTCAAGGTTAAGCTTTTCAGCTTCACCCCTACTTTTTGTACGATTTTTGCATCCAAATTTCCAGTTACTATCCCTGCACTTTACTTATCTTTTCCTCTATTACCTTATATTACAGCTTAACATTTTACCCTTTTTCCTTCAAAATAGAATTATGTTTACTAATTCTATTTTGTTTGGGGGTTTTTACATGTTACGTCATTGGCAATCTCATTCAGATTATCAGCAACAACTTATACAACGGCTTTCACTATATTCTGAAAAAGAAAGAAGCAGGCTCCTTGAGCTTGATAAAGCCATCTCTAAGCTTTATCTCCTCAACCTGGATAACCTGCTTCCCATAGTAAAGCCCTTATACCCTAGCTCAGGCTGCCCCGCTAAAAATCAGCAGGGCATAATACGTTCTCTCGTATTAATGCTTGAGCTACAGGTATATTCTATCACAAAATGGGCTAAAAGGGTACAACATGATCAACTTCTTTTCGATATTTGTGGTTTCGATTCCGAAAAAGCTCCTGCTGTCGCTTCCTACTATGACCTTCTTTGGCGCCTATGGCTCGCTTCTCATAAAAAATATTTAAAGAGAAAGCTAAAATTGCGTCCCTTCCTCCCTAAACCAAACAAAAGGTTTAAGGCTAACCAAAAACTACCCAATAAGCATCCAGGAATAGTAAAAAATTGGTCGATCGTACTATAAAATGCGAGCTCCCTGATCTTAGACCAGAAAAAATCCTTCAACAGTTCCTGGCTCGTTGCCTGGTCGATACTTCTGCTAGCATGGGACTTCTAGGTGATATATCAAAATTATCCGTCGCTTTCGATGGTTCTTCTTATAAGTCTGGAGCAAGCCATTACGGAGTTAAGGTTTGTGATTGCCGCTCTAAGGGTATCTACAACTGTACCTGTCCAAGACGCTTCTCAGACCCAGATGCAACCTGGGGATGGGATAGCTATCGCAATCAGTGGTTCTATGGAAGTACTCTATTTACTGTTACCGCTTCCGATAGCCCCTATGACCTCCCTGTATATATGAGGCTGGTCCAAGCTAACCGTCACGATAGTGTCACCACCATCTTCGCTTTGAGGGACATCCATTCCCTATATCCCAACTTAAATTTTAAATATTTTATCGCTGACGGTGCTATGGATAATTATCCTACCTATAACCTATTGAAACACTATGATATGATCCCTTTTATAGCGCTGGATTCGCGTACAAAAGTAAAATTTAACTACCCACACCCTCATATCCTCTGTTTCGATGATAAAGGAAGACCTATATGCCCAGGCGGTATACCTTATCAAAACTGGGGTTACAGTAAACCTAAAGGAATTAAATATCGTTGCTGGTTTGCCTGTCATGGTCAAAAACCTCCAGAGGATTGTGTATGTTCCAACAGCTCTTACGGTAAAGTTGTCTATATAAAACCCGACCATGACCCTAGAATGTTTACACCAGTTCCCCATCATACCAAGGCTTTTAAGGATAAATTCAAAATCAGGACATCAGTGGAACGCACCAATAAAAGATTATTTGTAGATTACTCTATTGAGAATGCACGTTCCCGAAGCAATATGATGAGGTTCGCTATGGCTACCTTTGCAGCAGTTAATATGCATCTTGATGCATGGATCAAACATACAAACTTTAGTTTTGTAGATACCTTTATCAAAGCGGCGTAGATAAGTTTTGTTCAGTCATTTATATAGTTTTAGAAGCTTTAAAATAAATTGTATTTTTAAGGCTTAGGTTGTTATACCCTTTTTTCGGTTATCCAGTTAATACCATATGCGTTTTTCAAGGTCCATTTGTTTTATTTCCTGATAATACCTGTAATTTTGTTAATATAACCCATTTTCAGAAGTTTCGTCACTATTTCCAGCTACTTTTCGAGAGTGTTCGATCAATTTTTATTCTACTTTGAGATTATAATATTTTATGAGTATCCGCACTGCTTCCTCCACCCCTGCTTTAAGACAAGCTTCCCCTAGCTCTGCAGAAGCATAAGTCGGATCGCCAAAAAGACCAGTTTTGGTTTTCTGAAGTCCCCATGTAGACACGGGTCCTCGTAATTCATTATTACATCTTATCGCATCTACATTAGTATATTCATCCTTTTTAACCAATTCGGGCCTGTAAGCAAGAATCATGGAAGTCTCCCATTCTCCACCATGAATATCGCCTTCTGGGTCTTTCTTCAATTTTTTATAAACGTGCTCACTCAACTTTGCAGGTGACAATATACATATAAATTTACCGTGTTTATCGGCAATCTCCCTCATGACAGTTCTAAGCAATCCATCATGGTTTCCGTGACAATCCAAAAGTGCTATTTTGCTAAAGCCCATTTTCATCATCGCGTCGATAATATCAAACACATAGTCCATAAATACCCTCGTTCTAATCTTCACTGTACCCGGCCATTTTGTCACTATATCCATAGAATATCCAAAATAAATGGGCCTAGTAACAAGCACAGGTATTTTATCCTGCAAAGCTTTCCCTATCTCTTTGCCAAACATCTCGGCAATCATAGCATCAGTTTCAACCGGAAGGTGTCTCCCATGTTCTTCTGTAGTGCCCACCGGTATGATAATTAAAGCATCCTTTTCTATCAATTCTTGCAGTTCAACCCATGTCTTTTCTCCAAAATAAAACGACATGCTATTACCTCCCCTGATTATTTATTCCCTTTACTATCAAAATAGCATTTGCCGCCAACCCAACACCGCATAACTTTTAATTCTTTATCTAAGATTATCAAATCGGCATCGTAACCCTCTTTAATAAATCCTTTCCTGTCATGCAAGCCCAACACGCGCACCGGGTTCGACGAACCCATAGCAACAGCTTGTGGTATATTCACACCTAAAAACTTAATAGCGTTCCTTACTGCTCTATCCATTGTAAGACCACTTCCAACAAGCGACCCTGGCATACAGCTGTCCTCGCTCATCCTAGCAGGTCCCCCCTCATAAAGAACCTCCACGCCGTAGCCCTTAAAACTGTAATACTTACCCGGCGGTAAGCCTGCATTAACATTGGCATCGGTGATTAAAGAAACTTTAGTACTCCCTTTGCAGGCTAATGCCACCTTTACGGCTACCGGATGAACGTGTTCTCCATCCAGTACAAAATCAACGCTGGTATTCGGGTTCGCAAGAATAGCTTCTACTGCACCACACGTTCTAACACCAGGATCCTTTTCTCCCGGATAAGGAAAAACATCATAAAAATGTGTTGCATGAACAGCACCAGCTTCTATTGCTTTTTCTGTTTGCTCTACTGTTGCCATTGTATGAGTTATAAAAGCAGGATATCCGTCTTTGACCATATAGGGTATTAAGTCGCAAATATTTTCTATCTCTGGTGAAACGCCAAATACGACTTTGTATGGTTGCGCAGACTCTTTCAGCCTTTCTACCCTTTCTCTGGTTCTGTTCCGAGGAATATCAGGAATAGCCCCTGCTAAAGCCAGAAAATGTCCCTCTAAAAAAACCCTAATATGTTTGCTCCCTCGAAAGCCCCGCTAGCAAGATAAGACAAATGCTCGTAATCATCCCGCTC
>JAMNZI010000045.1 GCA_023622385.1 Bacillota bacterium
CCTGGATAAGCTCTCCCATATTGCCGGCTGGAGCCCACAGACACAGAGCAGCGATGTCTTGCGGATGGCGCCCTGCTAGCATGCTGGCCACCGCGCCGCCCATGCTCAAACCCACCGCAAAAATCCTATCTTTATCCACAAAGTCCAGGGTTTTTGCATAGTTTAAAATAGCTTCGGCATCGTCAAGCTCTCCCGAAAGCGTCATATCCTTGAACTCTCCATCGCTCTCGCCGCTTCCCAAAAAATCAAACCTCAAACTGGCAATACCCACCTGCTCAAGCTTCCTGGACAGCTTGACGAATATAAAGTGGGGTTCCATCTTGTTGCCGGTAAAACCGTGAAATATCAAGGCCATTGGAACCTTTTGAGATGCTCCATCAGGCTTGTGTAACATCCCCCTCAATGTCATCCCGTTTTTATGTAGCTCAACGGCTTTTTGCATAAAGGCATACCCCCTATATCTTTTTTGTTAATCTTTCAAATAATCCACCGTTTAATAAAAGTATACTACATTTTTCCGATTAATTACTACAATTGGGCGGCATTTTTATTTTATGCTCGCAACTAAAAACATAAGCCAAAATAGCAATACCTGCCACTTAGTTATAAAATAAGCAGAACCAGCAATAGCCCTAAAAAGTATTCGAGGAATAGGGCTTAAAGCCCTATTCCTCATTTGGGCTGGATCCTGTTGAGCAATTCGTTGATCTCCTTGACAAAGCCCGACAGCGGCCTGCCCTGACCTATATCCTTAAAGATATCGTTTATGCGGCTTACCAGGTCAGGGTCGGCGGTAACAGCTACTCTATTAATCCTGGCATCCGTCTTTTTAACCACTTGATCGATCTTTTTCTTTATCTCGTCGGTCATTTTACCCTTATACTGTTCGCCAAACTGCACCCCTATTATGGCCGTATTGCCGCTTATGATGCAGGTAGCCGAGTCGATCTCCTTAAGGTCAGCCACCTTATCGGCAATACGGCGTGCCCTAACCATATACTGGCTGTTGTTAACCCGGGTGGGCGTCACATCGGGGACAGACGGCGTAACGGGCGTTCTAGGCGTAGTCCACCTGGTCGTGCGCGGCCCGTTGTTGTTTTCGGTATCCTGTCGCGTATTACGCCCTTGCGTACAACCAACAATAGTTATTAAAACCAATAAAACGCAGGCAAACCAAACAAGGGACTTTGGTAATTTCATAGTTATCGCCTCCTTGTTTTTAGTTTGCCTGCTGTGCTGGTTTTTATTTGATGAAATATAATGCAAAGCTGTATAAAGCTGTTACGCTCCAAAAGCCATACTTATATCTTTCTTCAACCTTATTTTAATCTTACTTCGAATCTTTATTAACCAGTTTTTGTAAATTTTGCTTATAAGGCGGATATACAATTCCACCATCGGTGATTATAGCGGTGACATATCGGTTGGGCGTCACATCAAAAGCCGGGTTGGCCACTTTTATCCCTTCAGGGGCAATCCGTATTCCGCCTATATGGGTGACCTCGCGCTCGTCCCTCTCTTCAATGGGTATGTCCTCGCCGCTCTCAAGAGAAAGGTCGAGGGTGGATACCGGAGCCGCAACATAAAACGGAATCCGGTTCTCCTTCGCCAACACCGCCAGGGTATACGTGCCTATCTTGTTGGCCACATCGCCGTTGGCGGCAATCCTGTCAGCCCCTACTATGACTGCCGATATGACGCCCTTCTTCATGAAATACCCGGCCATATTGTCGGTGATCAGGGTAACCGGAATTCCTTCTTCCATCAGCTCCCACGCCGTCAGCCTTGCCCCCTGCAGATAAGGGCGAGTCTCATCGGCATATACCGAAATATTTTTGCCCGCCTCATGAGCCGCCCGTATAACTCCCAGCGCAGTACCGTATCCTACAGTAGCCAGAGCTCCTGCATTGCAATGCGTCAGCACCACATCGCCATCCTTTAAAAGCTGCTGGCCAAAGTAGCCTATCCTGCGGTTTGTCTCAACATCCTCCTGTGCCATCCTGTCAGCCTCTTTAAGCAGCATATCCTTGATATCATCCACCGGCCTGTGTCTGTTATCATGAGCCACCTTAAGCATCCGCTCTATGGCCCAGAAAAGGTTGACAGCCGTGGGGCGGGTGCTCTTAAGCAGCTCTGCCACTGCTTTAAGGTATTGGAGGAACCCTTCCACATCGTCACCTTTATATTCGGCGGCCCCCAGCACCATTCCATAAGCCGCCGAAACGCCAATTGCGGGAGCACCTCGCACTATCATTTCCTTTATTGCCCTGGCCACATCGCTATGGGTATAGCACTCCACATACTTCTTCTGGTGTGGAAGAAGGGTCTGGTCCAGGAGGCAAAGTCTATCGTTTTTCCACTCAATAGGCCTGATAACCCGTCCCTCCCTTTGCTTCCATATATATTCATCCATGAGGCTATCATGTGCCCTGTCACGGTTTTAATCTATGATTCGCTATTTGCCAGCTTAAGCATCACAGGGTTTCCCATGAAAAGGCCAAATCACTTGCAGCAGTCACACTCCACATCCACATCCATCTTGTCAATCATGGCCATTATGAGGTTCCTGACCTTATCGTTATTCTCCTTGAAAACCCTGAACACCTCTTCCTCGGTGACCGGCGCTATATCGTCGCGCCCTTCAAGCCCGGCATCGTAATCGGTGATGAGCGCAATGTTCACATAGCACATACCCAGCTCCCTAGCCAGGATCACTTCGGGGTACTGGGTCATGTTTATTACCTCCCAGCCCATGCTGCTGAACCAGCGACTCTCGGCTTTTGTAGAAAATCGAGGTCCCTGTATCACCACCACCGTACCGCCATCGTGAATGGTTATACCCTGCTCCCTACCGGTCTCCACCGCCAATTTGCGCAGCCTGTGGCAATAGGGGTATGCCGCGCTTACATGCCTTACCACCGGCCCCTCGAAAAAGGTATCCTCCCTACCCCATGTCCTGTCGACGAACTGATCGCACACCACGAAATCCCCGGGCTTTATGTGGGGCTGCAAGCTGCCCGAGGCGGTAGGTGCGATGATCTGCTTGACTCCCAATTCCTTCATGGCATACAGGTTTGCCCTGTAAGGGATTTTATGAGGCGGGTATCTGTGGTCCTTCCCATGCCTTGGAAGAAAAGCCACCCGCTTGTCCCCTACCCTGGCCAGGGCTATCTTATCGCTGGGCGCCCCGTACGGGGTAGGTACCGTTATCTCTTCCACATCCTCCAAAAAGGAATAAAACCCCGAGCCACCGAATACTCCTATATCAGCCCTGTAATCCATATCATCCGCGGCCAAAACTTCCAACCCGTGCCGGTCTGTGCTTTCTACGTCCACTACCATGGCCATGCCAAGTTGAGTCCGTGACGGCATTACACTGCACGGCAAAGGTTGGAATATAAAGACGCCTTCCTCCCTTCCTTTTAATTTAAATTTTTACCCTTCCGTATTTATTACAATTCCGCCTTTACCGTTTGCAGCCAAGCGCGAGCGATGAGCGCATGTCCCGCCTGAGAAGGATGAACCCCATCGGGTGCCCAAAACTCGGGCGGGCGCTTTGCAGCAGCAGCCGCAAAAATGCCATCCAACGGAAGGTACAGCGCACCAAACTCCCTTGCCAGCTCCCGTACAACCTGAATCTTGGGATCCAGGTCCTCCCGCCACATCTTGCGGTCCTCGGGAACCGGGAGCACAAAAGGCTCGCAAAGGATGACCTTAGCATTCAACTTCTCTCGCACTTCGGTCAAAATCCTTCTGTACCCCGCCGCAAACGCCTCTACCGGTGTGGGATCGTTGCTGTCATACCTGCGCCAGCAGTCGTTTATGCCTATCAATATGGATACCCATGAGGGATTGAGGTCCATGCAGTCGCGCTGCCACCGCTCTACAAGGTCCCTTACGCGGTTGCCGCTTATCCCCCTGTTGATAAACCTCACCTTCTTTTCGGGGTAAACGGCATTAAACCATGCCGCTATCATATTGGCATACCCGTTCCCCAAGTCGTCGTCATTGCTCCTGCTTCGCCCGCAATCGGTGATGCTGTCGCCCTGAAACAATACCACTGCCCCATCCTCTATCAACGTGCTCATTTTAAAGACCTCCTTATCCTTAATGTTTAGTTCAATATTGTCTGTTGGATTGCATTCACTTCTATATGAACATTTTAACTCCGCTGTACATGAAATACAGTGAAAACCCAATCAAAAACAGCCCTAGAGCAAAGATTATCCAGCGATATACGAAGTCACTTAAAATCTTCTTACCTCTAGATACCCCAACAGAGACGGCGGAGTACCATATGAGGTCTGACAGTATATGACCTACATAGAAAAACGCCACTCCCAAAAATCCCAGGGTATAAGCCTGGCGTATAAGCTCCATACCGGTGGTGGCCCACCACATTATAAAATACGGGTTGGTGATGCTGACCGCCGCACCTGCCAGTACCAGGTTTTGAGCGCTGAAACGGCCTTTGGCGCCATCCTGTATGGAAACAGCGTTGCACACAGCCGATTTCACCATGTCATAACCCATCCACATCAAAAAAACTCCGCCCACCAGGCCTATCAACCCCGCCACCGTGGGGTTTGCAAAAAAATCCTTCAAACCAAACGCCATGATGATAACCAGCATCAGTTCCAAAATCCCATGCCCGGATACCACCAGCGGCCCAGCTACAGAACCCCTCTTCAAGCTCCCGTCAATGGTGACGCCCAGCATGGGCCCCGGCATCATAGCACCTGAAAAACCTATGATAAGTGCGCTTAAAAATATCCCCCATAGGCTCATATCAGCTCATAATCCCTTCTCTCCCTAATAAAATCATGTGAAAATATTTTACCACATTTTTACCTGCTCCGCAAAATGAAAACTTAACCGGCCTTTCGAAGCGGCGGCTTCATTTATCCCTTGCCAGTTGATTGAAGCAAACTCATGCCATATCTGGCTTGTATCCAATTTATTTTTTCGCCTGTCTACTGCCTCAATTTTAAATAAAAAACAGCGTAGATGTACAGACTAACAGTACGATAATCAAAAAGGAAGGTGATAGTCTTGGCAAAGAAAAAGCGCGTTCGAAAAGATGATATGGTAAGCGACGTGCTGCAGGACAAGAGCGCCTACGGCGAGTTTATCTCTACCTTCCACGCCTGGACAGGCCAGGAAGGAACGCACAAGCGCGGAGCAGAACTCCAGGAAAAAGGCAAGACCAAACCAAAACAGGATGAGCCTTACGTGGCCAAAACAAAAGAAGAATGAAAAATGGGTGTATCCATCTAAAAAGCATTTTTAAAGCTTTTAAAGCAGTAAAGCTCAACAAGCAGGTGGCGGCTTTTTGCAAACCGGGAACAGCTTAAAAATGATACAGGAAAGTCAGACAGCAGAGGCAAAGCCGCACAAAGGCCTCAGCGGGCACTCTCCGCATGACGGCTTTTTGGCTGCACAATAATGGTTGCCCACCGCGTCAATCTGCGCGTGGTACTCGTTGTAAAGCATGACATCAGGAGGAATGTGATCCATGAAAAATCTTTGAAGCTGGCCGTATTTTATATCGGCATCTACCATGCCCAACCTGGAAAATATCCTTCTCGTATAAGCATCCACCACAAAAATGGGTTTCTCGGCAGCATAAAGCAGTATGCTGTCGGCCGTCTCCTCGCCTATGCCGTATATACCCAAAAGCTCCTCCCTTAAAGGCCACAGGTCCTTGGCAAAAAGGCGTTCCAGCGACCCATCGTAATTCTCCATA
>JAMNZI010000125.1 GCA_023622385.1 Bacillota bacterium
GGGATAAAGCCATACGCCTTTATTTTGCGGATCCATCGCTATCAAGGGATAATGCGGTGGGCACCGCCCTTTTGGGCTTGAAGCTTTACAGGCGGTTTGCGAGAGGAGGATAATATTGGAAGCAAAAATAATTGATGGAAGAGGTCTATCCAACCGGCTGAGGGAGGATATAAAGTTAAGGGTAGAGGGGTTAAAGCAGAAGGGCATAACTCCTGGCTTGGCCGTCGTACTGGTGGGAAATGACCCGGCCTCGGCGGTATATGTCCGTAACAAGGAAAGGGCCTGCAACGGGGTGGGAATATTCTCGCGGGTGATCAAGCTGGATGAGAATACGTCCCAACAAGATCTGGTGGAATACATATACAGGCTAAACGCTGACGAAGCCATACACGGCATACTTGTACAGCTACCGTTGCCGCCACAGATAGATCCCAACGCTGTCATAAATGCTATCGATCCTGCCAAGGACGTAGACGGTTTTCACCCGGTAAATGTTGGGCGGCTGGTGATAGGTGAAGGGTGCTTTGAACCCTGTACCCCAAAGGGCATTATCAGGCTTATACAGGAGACTGGGCAGCCCATAGCTGGCAAGCACGCAGTGGTGATAGGGAGGAGCAATATAGTAGGCAAGCCAGTGGCATTGATGTTGCTTCGGCACAATGCCACCGTCACGGTCTGTCATTCAAAGACCGTCAATTTGAAGGAAATAGCCCGTCAAGCGGATATACTGGTGGTGGCGGTGGGAAGGCCGAACCTGGTGGACAGCAGCTTCATAAAACCAGGAGCTATAGTCATAGACGTGGGGATAAACAGGGTGGATGGCAAGCTGGTAGGGGATGTCAACTTCCAGGATGCCTGCCGGGTGGCGGGCTGGATCACGCCGGTACCAGGCGGAGTTGGGCCAATGACCATTACCATGCTTTTGGAAAATACGGTTTTGGCAGCTGAGAGAAAATGGACAGGCTGATCTTTTCGGTCCATCAGATAAATGAATATGTACGGGGCCTGCTGGGGCGGGATCCGATACTGCAGGATGTGTGGGTGCGCGGCGAAATTTCCAACCTGAAGGTCCACACCTCAGGCCACATTTATTTTACCCTGAAGGACGAACAGGATAGGATACGCTGCGTCTTTTTCAGGCAAAACCAAAAGGATATGGCCTTTATACCCTCTGATGGCATGAGGGTGCTGGTGAGGGGGCAGGTATCCCTTTACTGCAAGGATGGGCAGTACCAGATATACGTGATGGGCATCGAAAAGGACGGCATCGGCGAGCTGTATCTAGCCTTTGAAGCGTTAAAACAGCGGTTAAAGGCCGAAGGGCTTTTTGATGCGCAACATAAAAAGCCCATTCCCCATTTTCCTAGGAAAATAGCTGTTATCACTTCACCTACGGGGGCTGCGGTGCGGGATATAATAAAGGTGGTGCGGCGCAGGTGCCCATGTGTGGACATACTGGTGGTCCCTGTGCTGGTGCAAGGCTCTGCCGCTCCTGCCCAGATAGCGGCCGCCTTGGACTATGTCAATACTAGAGACGACATCGATACCATCATTTTGGGCAGGGGAGGAGGCTCGCTGGAAGAGCTGTGGGCTTTTAATGAAGAGGTGGTAGCCCGGGCGATCTGGCGCTCCAGGATCCCGGTGATATCGGCTGTGGGGCATGAGACCGACTTCACCATCGCCGATTTTGTAGCGGACTTGAGGGCACCCACCCCTTCGGCTGCTGCCGAAATGGCGGTACCGCTGTTTGGGCATCTTCAAGAAGTGCTATCCGGGCTAAACGTTCGGCTGATGGAAGCCATGCGCAACATGCTGCTGTACAAGAGAAAGGGTTTAGAGCATCTTAAATCCAGCTACGTGTTCCGGTATCCCGACAGGATGATGCAGCAGCACAGGCAGCAGCTGGATCAGGCTTATACAAGGCTTTGTGCTGCCTTTAACGATGTATTATTGAGCAGAAGGGAGAGGCTGTCGCGCTTGGCAGCAGCGCTGGATGCCTTAAGCCCTCTGGCCGTTTTGGGGCGCGGCTACGCCTTTGTAACCTTGAAGCCGTCTGAGAGGGCGGTGTGTTCCATAGCGTCGCTTAAACAGGGCGATAGCATTGCTGTACATTTTAAGGATGGATGTGCCCATTGCAGGGTAGAGGAAATAGAGAGCGGGGTGTATGGGGTAAGATGAGCCAGGAATGTAATAAGGCTGTATCGGAGTTGACCTTTGAAGAGGCCCTGAAGGAGCTGGAAACGGTAGTATCGCGCCTTGAATCCAACGATTTATCGCTGGATGAAGCCATTGAGCTGTTTAAACGGGGGATTACCCTCTCCGCTCACTGCAATGCAAAGCTGGAGAGGGCTGAAGGAATGGTCAAGCTGCTTATACAGAATCAGGGAAAAATCGAGGAGGCCCCTTTTATACCTGTAGAGGGAGATGAGGTATGAATTTTGATGAGATATACAGCAATAAGCTAGCGCTGGTGGAAGGCGCTTTAAAGAAGGTGATGGAGAGGCACCAAGACTGTCCACCGACCTTGCTTAAAGCCATGAATTACAGCCTGTTTGCTCACGGGAAACGGATAAGGCCAGTGCTGCTGCTTTCGGCCCATGAATTGGTGGGAGGAAAGGTCGAGGAATCCATGGCGCTGGCCTGCGGGCTGGAGATGATTCACACTTATTCCCTGATACACGACGATCTGCCGGCCATGGATGACGATGACCTGCGGAGGGGTATGCCAACCAATCACAAGGTTTTCGGCGAGGGGATAGCTATATTGGCGGGCGATGCCCTTCTCAACCTGGCTTATGAGGTTTTCATGGAAAACGCCTTGAAATACCCCCATAAGCTGGAGCGACATGTAAGGGCGGCTTTTGTAATAGCTAAGGCTGCCGGGCTTCACGGCATGATCGGGGGACAGGTAGCTGACATTGAACAGGAGGGAAGAAGTGTCCAGCCCGATATGCTTTATTATATCCACACCCACAAAACCGGGGCGCTCATTGAAGCAGCCGTTAGAGCAGGAGCGATACTTGAGCCCATCGAGCAAGAGGTTGAGGATGCCGTTGCAAAGTACGGGCAAAAGCTTGGGCTGGCATTCCAGATAGTAGATGATATCTTGGACGTTATAGGGGATGCGGCCAGCATGGGGAAAAATCCTAGCAGGGATGAGAAGCGCCAAAAAGCCACTTTCCCGGCTGTGTATGGCTTGGAGGAATCGAAGCGTAGGGCACGGGACTTGATTGAGGAAGCGGTAAGTCATCTGGAACCTTTTGGTAAGTCCGCTTATTTTTTAAAAGAGATTGCTTATTATGTGCTGAAACGCCAGAAATAGGAGGTACCGGATGGAACAGCTCAAGCAACTCACTTCTAATTCGGTTTTATGGGTAAGCTTTCTGGCGTGGTTTATTGCCCAGGCGTCCAAGGTGATTTTGACGGTATTGATCCATAAAAAATTGGACCTACGTAGATTTGTGGGATCGGGCGGTATGCCTAGCTCCCATACCGCTCTTGTGGTTTCGCTGGCCATTGCGCTTGGAGAAATAAACGGCTATGATTCCCATATATTTGCGCTGTCCCTGGTGTTTGCTTTTGTGGTCATGTACGATGCAGCAGGGGTGAGGAGGGCGGCAGGGAAACAGGCTGCCGTGCTCAATGAGATATTGGAAAGATTACAGGAAGGCAAGGATGTTCCGCAAGAAAAGCTGAAGGAGCTCATCGGCCACACGCCCGTAGAAGTCATTGTGGGCGCCGTTTTAGGCTTTGTGGTAGCTAAACTGTTGGTGTGAAATTTGAATTTTCGAGGCTGTTATGGTATAATACTATTTCAGAAAACAATCATATACGTGGTGGTGCAGTATTCTAGTCAGCCCGGCCAATTTTGAAGACGGGCCTAAAAATCCGTCAAGGGCACATCGATGAAGTTCCTGGTGCTGGCTCTCGACGCCCAGTCGGGGGTTGGTGCTGGGAGTTAAGGAAGGCGGGCGATCCGCAAGGGCATGCGGGCGTTGACCCACCTTCCGCGGAGACCCAAGCAGGTGGTAACCATCGGTTGCTACTACTTGGGCGTGAACCTGTATCGCGGCGAAAAGCTGTGTACAGTGTAGCCTGCCTTGAGTGGTATGGGTGGATTACAGGTCAGGTTCCTGTGCAGTAGGGCCCATTGTACAGGGACTATTGCTGTATGAAACCCATGCTGCAAAAGAGGCTAGAAATTGGCTGCGGCTGCCGGGGAAAGCCCCTAGACTGCTATACGGTGTGTTGGGGATTACAGTGTGGTCTAAGTGGTGATCCAGTTTTACCGTTGGTGACACGGTAAGGCGGGGTTTAAAGGGAAACCGCTTCTTCGGCGACGGGAAGTACCCTGCCGGGAAATCCTACTGGACCTTAAGCCGCAAAGTCTACCCAACGCATCACCACCACGGTACCATTGGTACATATATAATTAAACGGGAGCGTGCATATACTTGTCAAACGATGATGGAGACTCATACGATAAAGAGAAGGTAAGGGTAAAAGCTAAGAATAAGAATGGCAAAAAGCGCGATAATATATGGCCAATTAAGGTCTTCGTTTTGACGTTTGTCATTGCATGTGCGTTTAGCTTTTTTTCGGAAGCCACAATTCGGAGAATAGATAATTTGATATTAGCCGTATTGATCTTATTGATTATTGTAGCCATAGGCATAGTTTTTGACATAATAGGCATTGCAGTGGCATCTGCATCTGAGGTGCCCTTTGTGTCCATGGCTTCTAAAAAGATACGCGGTGCCAAGGAGGCTATACGACTTATAAGGAAAGCCGATCAGGTCAGCAACTTTTGCAACGATGTGGTGGGCGATATTTGCGGAATTGTCAGCGGCGCCGCGGGTGGCGTATTGATAATGAAAATTATGTGGACAAACTTCACATCATTGGAAGAAAGTCTATTGAGCATAATAATAAGTAGTTTGATTGCTGCCGTTACGGTGGCGGGTAAGGCTCTGGGCAAGAGCTTTGCAATTACCAATTGCGATAAGGTGGTGTATTATACGGCGTACTTTTTGTCATTGCTAAATGAAAAAAAGGAAGGCAAAAGCGGCAAGAATAATTCTAAAGGCAACGGAGTTATGAAAGCGAGAGAGAATTAGATGGATAGATACCCTATTTTGAAACGCATCGATTCACCCAAGGATTTAAAAGGTTTAAATATAAATGAATTAAAGCAGCTGGCCGAAGAAATAAGACAGTTTCTGTTGGAGAAAGTGTCCAAAACGGGAGGGCACTTGGCTTCAAACCTTGGCGTGGTGGAGCTGACCATAGCGCTTCACTACGTATTTAACAGCCCATTTGACAAAATCATCTGGGACGTGGGACACCAAGCATATGTGCATAAGATACTTACCGGGAGAAAAGAGCAGTTCGATTCGCTGCGCCAATTTGGGGGCTTAAGCGGTTTTCCAAAGCGCAGTGAAAGCGTGCATGATGTGTTTGATACAGGGCATAGCAGCACTTCCATATCGGCTGCGCTGGGCATGGCACGCGCCAGAGATTTAAAGGGTGAAGAGTACAGCGTAATAGCGGTAATCGGCGATGGTGCGTTGACGGGCGGCATGGCTTTTGAGGCCCTAAACGACGCCGGCCATTCCAAGACCAACCTTATAGTTGTGCTCAATGACAACGAAATGTCCATATCTGAAAATGTAGGCGCTTTGGCTGCTTACCTATCAAGGCTTAGGTCAAATCCCAGGTATACTAGGGTTAAAAAAGGGATAGATTCGCTGGTCCGCAAAATTCCATGGGTAGGGCACTATTCTGCCGATTTGATCGAAAAGTTTAAGAACAGCTTTAAATATCTCGTGATCTCGGGAATGTTCTTCGAACAGATGGGGTTTACCTATATAGGCCCTATCGATGGCCATAACCTGACGGCGCTAATCGACGTAATGAAGAGAGCTACCATGGTAGAGGGGCCTGTGTTCATCCATGTGGTCACCGAAAAGGGTAAGGGCTATGATTTTGCTGAAAAAAACCCCGAGATGTTTCATGGAGTCCCTCCTTTCGATGTGCACAGCGGCGAAATGATTACAAGAGGCGAGGTTACCTTTTCTCAGGCTTTTGGCCAGCACCTGGTGGAGATGGCAGAGCAGGACCCGAGGATTGTAGCTATTACGGCGGCCATGCCGGAAGGTACAGGCCTGGTTGAGTTTAAAAAGCGATTCCCCAATCGCTTTTTTGATGTAGGCATCGCTGAGCAGCACGCTGTCACAATGGCTGCCGGGCTGGCTGCCAACGGCTTTAGGCCATATGTGGCCATTTATTCTACTTTTCTGCAGCGTGCTTACGATCAGATACTCCACGATGTGTGCCTCCAGAAACTTCCTGTGGTGCTGGCGGTGGATAGAGCTGGAATAGTGGGCGAGGACGGTGAAACCCATCACGGGGTGTTTGATATAAGCTACATGCGGCATATACCCAACATCACTGTGATGGCTCCCAAGAATATAGATGAGCTCAAAGAGATGCTGGATTACTCCTTGACGATGGAAGGGCCTGTGGCCATTCGTTATCCCAAAGGCAACACAGGGATAGACAATATATTTCCTGCAAAGCCGCTTGAGGGATTAAAATGGGAAACTATGGTAAACGGAAGCGATTGCTGCATATTTAGCTTTGGTAGAATGTTAAAGGTGGCTTTGGAAGTTGCCAGCATCCTCAGGAGGGACGGTATAAGCGCTCGCGTGGTGAATGCCAGGATTATCAAGCCGCTGGATGAGCAGCTGCTTATGGATACTTCAAATCGCATAAACAAATGGATTACGCTGGAGGATACCGCCCTTCAGGGAGGGTTTGGGAGCAGCATAAACGAGTTTGTTGCAGCCCATCAGCTCCCTGTATCTGTAATGAATCTGGGCGTAGGTGATCGCTTTGTACCCCACGGGTCGGTGGAGCGTTTGCTCAGCGAACTGGGGCTTGATTCCAATAGTGTAGCGTTTAAGGTAAAAAATTTTTTGAGCGGATATAGAAAGAGGGCGTATGTCAACTTCTAAAGAGCGATTGGATGTGCTGCTTGTCAGGAAAAATTTGATAGAGAGCCGTGAGAAGGCAAAAGCTGCTATAATGGCCGGGCTTGTATATGTTGGCGGTAAAAAGGTGGATAAGCCTGGCACCTTGGTAAGGGCTGATGAAGAGGTCATCATTAAGGGGGACCCAATTCCTTACGTCAGCCGTGGCGGCTTGAAGCTGGAAAAGGCGCTCAAGGCTTTTAACGTATCCGTTGAGGGGAAAGTATTCATGGACGTGGGAGCCTCAACGGGTGGGTTTACCCATTGCCTTCTTTTAAACGGCGCTAAAAAGGTGTATGCGATAGATGTGGGATATGGGCAGCTGGCCTGGCAATTGAGGCAGGACCAACGTGTGGTGGTAATGGAGCGGACCAATGTCCGCTACGTTACCGCTGATATGTTTGATGAGCCGATACAGGGCGCCACAATAGATGTGTCGTTTATATCCTTAAGGCTTGTGCTTCCTGTAGTCAAGGATATAGTACAAGATGGCGGTGACATCATAGCCCTCATCAAGCCGCAGTTCGAGGCGGGAAGGGAAAAGGTGGGCAAAAAGGGAATAGTGAAGGACCCCTGCGTTCATGCCGAGGTCCTTTTAGGGTTTATAGAGATGTGCCGGAAGCTGGAAGTTATGCTTTGCGACATTACCTATTCCCCAATTACCGGTCCGGAGGGCAACATCGAGTTTTTGGCCCACGTGCGCAAAGCTACTGCCTCCCCGTTCATATATGTGACAGCGCAAAAGGTGGAAAAGGTAGTTGAAGAAGCCCATAGGGAGCTGTCGCGCGGTCAGTGAGGAGGTGCCGTGTGAAAAATATCGGTATTGTGCCCAATTTTTCAAAGGACCCGGAAGGGGTTCAAACCAGGGCCATTATATCGGAGATACAGCAAAAGGGGATGCTGCCCCTCGTCTTGCCTGAAGTTTACCAGGTTATAAATGTGGGGAAGGTTGTCGAAAAAGAAAGCTTTTACAGCCTTTCTGATTTCATCTTTGTGCTAGGCGGAGACGGTACCTTGCTAAGAGCAGCCAGGCAGGCTTGCAAGTATGGCCTGCCTGTTTTGGGTATAAATATGGGACGGCTGGGTTTTCTCACCGAGGTTGAGGTTTCGGATATAGGCCTGGCATTGGACGCCATTCTGGCAGGCGAATATTACATTGAACAGCGTATGATGCTCAAGGCAAAGCTGGTTCGCCAGGGTACGGAAGCATGTGAGCTGGTGGCTCTAAACGATATAGCCATTGCCAAAGCCTATTTTGCCCGAATCATTCACCTAAAGGTCTTCATCAACGATGAGTTTGTGGGGTATTACCCCGCAGACGGGATTTTGGTGTCCAGCCCTACCGGTTCAACGGCTTATTCGCTGTCTGCCGGTGGTCCTATAATCAATCCAGCGATGGAGTGCCTCCTACTTACTCCTATATGCCCTCATGCTTTGAACGCAAGAGCTATCGTTACCGACAGCAAAGACGAGATCCGCATTGTGGTGGCTGATAAAAGCCGCGATGTTTTGCTGACGGTGGATGGGCAGGAGGGGGTACCGGTATACAAAGGGGATAATATAGTTATAACCAAAGCGGAGGTAGCAACCAGGCTTATACGTATACGGAGGCGTAGCTTTTTTAACCTGCTAAAGGATAAGATGGCGGAGCGGTTGTACGATTCGCCAGAGGCAGGAGGGGGGATAAAGGAGTGAAGTTGCAGCGCCATGCTAAGATACTGGAACTCATACAGCAAAAAGACATAGAGACGCAAGAGGAACTGGCGGAAGAGCTCAGAAACCACGGGTTTGACGTAACTCAGGCTACTGTTTCTCGGGATATAAAGGAATTGCGGCTCATAAAAGTCCTCACCCCTGCGGGGACTTACAAGTACGCCACCATGAGCAAGATGGATTCCCAAAACTGGGAAAAGCTGATACGCGTCTTCGTTGAGTCGGTTACTTCTATAGACTGGGCTAACAACCTGATCGTGGTCAAAACTCTTGCAGGCAATGCTCAGGCTGCAGCGGCGGCCATCGATGCGCTTAATTGGCCAGAGATTTTGGGGTGCGTAGCCGGAGATGATACCATTCTGGTTGTGGTGAGAGATGCCGATAGGGCAGAGGATGTAGTGGAGCGTTTTAAGAGGTTGAGCCGCTATACCAGTTGAGGGAAAGCTTATGTGGTTTCGATGATAGGTGTGGGGGTGCCTTCATGCTTAGCCATTTGTCCATAAAAAACGTAGCTCTCATAGACAGCCTCGTAATCGAATTCTGTGAGGGATTTAACGTCCTCACCGGTGAGACGGGTGCCGGGAAATCCATCATAGTTGATGCTATAGGTTTGTTGCTGGGAGAGAGGGCTGACAGGGAGCTCATTCAGACGGGAAAGGATCATGCGCAAGTAGAAGGGTTGTTTTGTTTAAAATACCCCGAAAAGGTAGCACCTATCCTTGAGCAGTACGGCATTCCAATGGAAGATGATGGTACCTTGGTGCTGATGCGCCAGCTTTCGCGCAGCGGCCGAAATGTATGCCGTATAAACGGCCAGATGGTTACCCTCTCCATTTTAAAAGAAATAGGGCAGTACCTGGTGGACATACATGGACAGCATCAGCATCAGTCGCTGCTGAATCCCGATTACCACATTGAAATTTTGGATCGCCTGGGCGGGGATGCTATAGCTGCTCTCAAACATCAGGTAGGGAATCTGTATTCCCAGTGGAAGGCTGTAGAGCGTCAGATGGAGGACCTCGTAAAGCTCGAAAGAGATGGAGAACGCATGAAGGATCTTTTAAGCTATCAGATAAACGAGATTGGGGCAGCCAACCTTAAAGTGGGAGAAGATGTTGAGCTTTTAAATGAACGCTCTTTGTTGCAAAATGCTGAAAAGATCATGAGCGTGGTTCACGAGGCCTATGACGTCTTGTATTCGGGTAGAACCACAGGAGCATCGGTATTTGACCAGCTGGCCGGCATAAGAGATCGGTTTGCCGAGATAGCCCAGTTCAACGATGCCTTCGCGCGTATAGCGCAGGATATTGAAGATATGTATTACCAATTAGAGGACATCATAGACAGGATAAGGAATTACAGGAACGGCTTTGATTATGATCCTGGCAGGCTCGATGAGATCGAGTCTCGCCTGGCGTTGATACATTCCCTCAAGAGAAAATATGGATCTACCATTGAAGAGATCCTGGCGCTTAAGGAAAAGCTTGAGCAACAGCTGCTTACCATCGAAAGCAGCCAGGAAAAGCTAGAGCAACTGAGGTTGCAGGAACATAAAATCTATAGCAATTTGGTAGAGGTTTGTGCTGAGCTTTCCCGTAAAAGAGGGGAAGTGGCCAAGGCCTTTGAAGGGCAGCTGGTGTCCCAGCTTAAGGAATTGGGGATGGAGAAGACCAGGTTTAAAGTGGACATATCCAGCCCCTATATCGGCAATGCTGATGAAGGACGGCTTAAAGCATCAGTTTCAAACCACATTACCTCCCAAGGGTTTGACAGCGTCGAATTTTTGATATCGCCCAATCCTGGAGAGCCGCTTAAGCCGCTGGCCAAGATCATATCAGGCGGCGAAATGTCCAGGGTAATGCTGGCATTCAAGACGGTACTGGCTGAAAAGGACGACATCCCCACTCTGATCTTTGATGAGATAGACACAGGGATAAGCGGGCGGATAGCCAGTGTGGTGGCTGAAAAGATAAACCAGCTTTCGCGCTCCCATCAGATAATATGCATAACGCATTTGCCTCAGATTGCCGTCATGGCAGATAAGCATTACAGGATCGAGAAAGGGATTTACCATGGGCGCACTGTGACGCAGGTACACCTATTGGACGACCAGGAACGTCAGATGGAAATAGCCAAATTGATAGGAGGAGCCGAGGTCAGCCACATAGGGCTGAAGCACGCGCAGGAGCTAATTGATGCAGCGCGTAAGGTTAAACAAGCGATAAATTGACAGAAAAAGGGCTAAGGGCCCTTTTTTTTTTGCCTTTTTTTGCACTGAAATGCTTTGAATAATTCATTTTTTATGGGGTTAACTTAAGTTTATGAATCTTAATTTAAGCAAACAGGACAGGAGAATGTGACAGCTATGGAGAAATATAGAACAAAAAAACGGGTAGGAATATTTCTGTCATTGATATTTTTGTTGATAAACTATTCTCCATGGGTTCAAAACTTGAAGAATATGCCTTCAGAGCTTCAAATTTTTGAGGGTGACGCTCACATCCTCAATATCGGGTTACCCCTTACTGTAAAGATTGAGGCCGACAACGTCAATGTTCTAAAATTTAACGGCAATTCCTTGAAGGACCAGCCAAATTATAACATGGCAAGACCTCTGGCCATACAGACGGTAAATGAAGGCAGCGCTGAACTCATATTTAAGCTCTTTGGAATTATCCCCATCAAGCAGATGAAGGTAAAGGTGGAGCCGGTTAAAAAGATATTTCCAGGAGGCAATTCCATAGGGGTTTCCATGTACACGCAAGGGGCGCTGGTGGTTGGCATATCCGAGGTCATGGATCCTGAAGGGTTTACCCATTATCCGGCCAGCGAAGCCGGTTTAAGGCCTGGCGATGTAATAGAAAAGGTCAACGGCATCGAAGTGGAGAATGCTGACCACCTCTCCAGGCTGGTAAATCAGGTGAAGGAAAAGGGGCTTGAGCTGGAAGTGAGAAGGGGCAATACCATATTTAAGACATATATAGTGCCGGTTAGGGACATGCACGATTCTAAGTATAGGCTGGGTATCTGGGTGCGCGACAGCACTGCTGGGGTTGGCACGCTTACATTTTACGACCCTGATACCGGATGTTTTGGTGCCCTGGGCCATGCTATTACAGATATCGACACCGGCGTTTTGCTGTCGGTGAAGAATGGCGAAATAGTACAGTCCACCATAATAGATGTGAAGCAGGGCAGGCGCGGTGAACCGGGAGAACTCAAGGGCGTATTTTCAAGCAAGCAAAAGGCCATAGGCAATATACTGCGCAATACGCAGTACGGAATATACGGCAAGCTGTATCGCCCTTTACCGAAGTTTTATTATGACAAGCCGCTGCCGGTATGTTCCCAGTACGATGTAAAGGTGGGCAAGGCAAGCATACTGACCACGGTGGACGAAGAGGGCGTAAAAGAGTTTGAAATTCGGATAGTCAAGGTAAACGTTCAACAACATCCCAGCTCCAAGGGAATGGTCATAGAGATTACGGATCCCGAACTGCTGGCAAGGACGGGGGGGATTGTGCAGGGGATGAGCGGCAGCCCAATAATCCAGGATGGTAAGATTGTGGGTGCTATCACCCACGTATTTGTAAACGATCCTAAAAAGGGATACGGCATATTCATAGAGTGGATGCTGGAAGAATGCCAAAAAATCATCGATTGATGTAAAGGTTTGGAGCTTCCTGTTGAAGGCGGAATTGGCAAAATAAGTAATAAACCGACAATTGTTTTTTGGAGGCATGGGCAGGAATTTTTGTGCAGATGTCGAATAAAAATTTAAGTATGAGAGAGTCGGAGTATGTATATGGGGGGTATTTTAAAATGAAAAATAGTATAAAGGTCCTATTGGCGGATGATAATAGGGAATTCTGCGATATTATCAGCAAGTATTTGGAAAAACAGGATGATATGGAAGTTGTGGGAATAGCAAATGATGGGATAGAAGTTCTTGATATGGTTCCCAAAATAAAGCCGGATGTAATCGTTCTGGATATCATAATGCCCCATCTCGACGGTTTGGGTGTCTTGGAGCGGTTGAATAACCTCGATTTGGAGCAGCCACCCAAAATCATCGTATTGTCGGCGGTTGGGCAGGATAGGATCACCCAGCGAGCCATTGCACTGGGAGCAGACTACTATATGGTTAAGCCCTTTGATATGGAAGTATTTACAAAGAGGATTCGCGAGGTGGTATTGGGCCTATCCCCCGACTTAGGGGCGCCTGTATTTTCTGTCAGCCAACCGGTTCAGGGCTTCCAGGCTTCCATCCTCCCATTGAACAGGCGTACCTATGATGAGAGGTCATCTTCAATTGAAGCCGATGTCACCAACGTCATCCACGAGATAGGAGTGCCGGCTCACATTAAAGGGTATCATTACTTGAGGGAGGCCATATTGTTGGTGATAAGCGACATGGACCTCCTGGGAGGGATCACCAAAGAACTTTATCCCATGATTGCCAAGAAATTTAACACTACCCCCAGCAGAGTTGAAAGGGCTATACGCCATGCTATCGAAGTGGCTTGGAACAGAGGCCGTGTAGAGACCATAAACAGGATATTTGGATATACCGTCCATGATGAAAAGGGCAAGCCCACCAACGGGGAGTTCATTGCCATGATAGCCGATAGGCTGAGGTTACAGATGAAATCATCGGCTAACTGATATTAATAAATTGGGTTAAGTCAACGGCAGCGATTTTCGCTGCCTTATTTTTTATGCCCATGTATATTTAACGTGGTAATGTAAACCATATATGTATGGATATTGATTTTTGAATGATACAAGCCAAGGGTGTAATGCTTATGATAAAAGGTCGGGCAAAAAAGGATAGGCGCACCAAAAACCTCATTGGGCGGCTTATGCCAGGCGATATAGCAGTTATATACCATCGGGATCTGGATGAGGTTGCAGCCCTGCATCTGGTGGAAAAAAAGGTAAAGGCCGTAATAAATGGAGCTTTGTCCATAAGTGGGCGATATCCAAACCAGGGGCCCAAAATACTTTCAGAGGCGGGTATTCCCATTATCGATAACATTGGCGAGGAAGCTTTTGAGCATATACAGGATGGGGACCATGTTGAGATAGACGATAAGGGGCTGTGGGTAAACCACAGGTATTTGTGCCGCGTCAAGTTCCTGGATAAGGATGAAGTGGAGAAGAGGATGAAGGAGGCCAGCGAGAACATATGGGGTGTACTCCGCGAATTTATAGATAACACTCTGGATTATGCCGAAAAGGAAAAGGATATGGTGGTTGGCCCCATAAAGGTGCCACCTATCAAGGTCAGGATGGAAAAGCGCCATGTGCTCATAGTGGCGAGGGGCAGAAACTATATTGAGGATTTAAGGGCCATACGCTCCTATATCGACGAGGTGCGTCCCGTGATGATTGGAGTGGATGGTGGAGGGGATGCATTGCTGGAGTTTGGTTACAAGCCCGACATAATAATAGGGGATATGGACAGCGTCAGCGATCGCTGTTTGAAAAGCTGTGGGGAAATAGTGGTACATGCCTATCCCGATGGGCGTTGCCCTGGCATGGAGCGAATACGAGCGCTGGGCCTGAAGGCGGTCACATTCCCATTTCCGGGCACCAGCGAAGACGTGGCTATGATACTGGCTTATGAGAATAAAGCTGAGCTGATAGTCATGGTGGGCAGCCATAACAGCATGATCGATTTTTTGGAAAAGGGGAGAAAGGGAATGGCCAGTACTCTGCTCGTAAGGATGAAGGTGGGGTACAAAGTGGTTGATGCTAAAGGCGTAAGCGAGCTCTATAAAAACCGTATACAGCCCGGATATATAGCTGCTATCTTTGGCGCGGCCATGTTTCCTATTCTGCTCATAGCGCGCATGTCGCCGCAGATTCAAGATTTATACCAGCTGATAGCGCTTCGGATAAAGCTATTACTTGGTCTATAGGTGTGGAGGGGCCATGCTGCATCTTAAGTACTATATCATCCTGCTAATCGGAATATTTCTTGCCCTGGGATTGGGAATTTTGATCGGCGTAACGCTCGAGAACAACAACGTGTTGGAAAATCAGCAGGAACTCATCATCCGGCAAATAGAAAGCGAATTTGAGGCTCTAAGAAACGAGGCAGACATGCTTAAAAAAAGCCTGGCTGTACTGGAAAAACAAAAAGCTGAGGTAGATTCTGCTTGTGAATACCTGTTTTCCCGGCTTATAGAGGACAGGTTGCACGGCCTTAATGTTTCGATTATAAACTTTGGTCAGGACACCATTTCTACTGATTTGATACAGCTCTTGAAGCTGGCCGGAGCGTCGGTTGAGTCCAGCATAACCGTTCGGGCCGATTTATATGCAAGGCAGGATTTGAGCACGGCGCTGGAAACCTTTTTGCAGGATGGTCAGGATGATGTGGGGAGGAACGATTTTCACAGCATAGTGGCTGACGAGCTGGTCTTAAGCCTCATTGAAGGGGCGTTTACGCCGCTATCCGCCCGATTAAAGGAGATGCACCTGATTCAAGCTTCCAGCAATCTCAAGCAAAGCAGCGATGTGGTCATATTGAACGGCAATGGAAGGAATAACCGGGTAGGCCCTTCGCAAGAAAGTAGCTTTGATATTGTGCTCATTCAGACCGCCCTCAATATGGGGCTGCCGGTTGTAGCGGTAGAACCATCCTCAGTGGAGGACAGCGCTATTTCAGAATATGAGGAGCTAGGGGTTTCAACCGTCAGGGGTATCGATACGATTTACGGCAAGCTGGCGTTGATATCGATATTGGAAGCCAATAGGCCCGAGTAAGATGGCGAAGCCATCTTGTCATCAAAAAGGAGGCAATCGGATGGACTGTCTGGATGTAGGAGTGGTCATTCCGGCATATAATGAGGAACAACGCATTGGCAGCACTTTAAAGGCACTAAAGAGCCTCGGCTGGGTTCGTGAGATCGTGGTGGTGGATGACGGATCGACTGACAATACTGCCCAGGTGGCGCTAAGGGAAGGCGTAAGCCTCATAAAACTGGCGCAAAACCACGGCAAGGGCTATGCTTTATGCCAGGGATTGAAGGCTATATCCAGCCCGATTGTGCTCATGCTAGATGCCGACGTGGGAGACAGCGCCATTGAAGCGGCAAAGCTGGTACAGCCCATAAGGGAAGGCAGGGCCGACGTTACAATTGCGCGATTTCCTAGGCTGCCCGGCAGGCACGGCTTTGGACTGGTTAAGGGCCTGGCCAGAATGGGGATAAGGCTTTTGACGGGAAAGGATTTGGATGCCGTACTTTCGGGCCAGCGCGCTTTTAGGAAGGAGGTCATAGACCCGGAGTTTTTTAAATACAAAAGGTTCGGCATAGAATTTGGGATGACGGTGGATTTGCTAGAGCATGGCCTCAGGATATGCCAGGTGGATGTCGAGATGACCCATCGAGTTACAAATCTTGATCCTGCAGGGATACTGCATAGGGCAAGGCAGTTTAAGGATATATTGGCCGTTTTGATGGCCAAGCTTTGGGAAAAGGTGGGGGCGAGAAAAGCCTATGGAATTGATTGATCAAGTTGTATCGCTGATGCTGTCCTCTTTTGCTGCGCGGCTTTTTATACCCAGAATCTTTAAAATGCTGAAAACCGGAGGGATGGTGGTAAAGAACTATAAGGGGCGTTCTGTGGTCACATCCATGGGTTTAACCTTTATCTTTCCATGCGCCTTGAGCATCACCCCTTTTATGGCTATGGGGATTGAGGCGGAACATATGGCTTTTTTAACGGTCATCACATCGCTAGGCTTGGTTGGCTTTATAGACGATGTGGTGGGAGACGCCACCATAAAGGGCATAAAGGGCCATGTGGCTGAACTCATCAAAGGTAGGATATCCACAGGAGGAATCAAGCTCATAATGGGGGCGTTGGTGGGGCTGTTGGTGTCCAGCCATTACCATAAGAGCTTGATGGCTTGGGCGATTTATGGGCTGTTGTTTTCGCTGCTGGTCAACTTCATAAATCTTATGGATTTAAGGCCTGGGCGTGCCATAAAAGCATTTCTGCTTACGGCCATCGTCCTTATGATTTTGGGAGGCTTCTCCAATGTATGGATGCTGATCCCCATTATGGCTGCGTTGCCCTTTTATATAAAAGGTGAGATGGAGGAGAAATACATGCTGGGGGATGCCGGATCCAATCTTTTAGGGGGAATAACCGGCCTTTATGCCGTCAACGCTGTGCCCTTGGCACCGGCAGCTGCGGTGGCGGCGGCGCTGCTGTCAATCCATGCCATAGCTGAGTATTATTCCTTATCGAGATTCATAGAGTCCATTCCTGCATTGCGGTTCATCGATGAGCTGTGGAGGGTGAAAACGGATGGCGATACCAGCATGGATAGAGCTTAAAAGGGGGATAGTAAGGGAAATATTGGAGAGCAATGAGGGCGGTACGGCTATCGTCAGGCTGGACATCCATCACCCCTGTAAGCTGGCGGTGGTGTATGTGCCGTTGACTGGATGGGTTGGCGTGGGGGATGAGGTGCTGGTAAACACCACCGCCTGCAGCCTGGGATTGGGTACAGGAGGTTATCACTTTGTGGTGTGCAACCTCAATGGAAAGGATAATGCATTTGTCAGCAAAGGTCACGGCATGAAGCTGAAGTATACTCCCCTTCAGATGCAGCTTCTCCTGTCAGAGGAGGAGGAAAGCCCGCATCATGCCCATTATAGCCAGCCCATTGATTTTCGGGGCAAGCTGGTGTATGTTGGGGAGCTGCACAGCATGCTATCCCCCTTGTGCGCATACCTGAAGTACTTTTCGGGGGGCAATATATCCATTGCATATGTGATGACCGATCACGGGGCCCTGCCCATAAGCTTTAGCCGAAACGTCGACCTGCTCAAGAAAAAGGGGTTGCTGGATGTTACCGTCACTACAGGCAATGCCTTCGGTGGGGATTATGAGTGCGTAAACATATATACTGCCCTGAAGGCTGCCCTCAACGTTGCCAACTGCGATGTGGCCATTGTGGCTATGGGGCCGGGCATACTGGGAACCGGTACCAAGTTTGGATTTAGCGGCCTGGAACTTGGGCTATACGTCAACCTGGTGGCGGCTTTGGGAGGAAGTACAGTGTACATACCGCGGCTGGGATTTGGCGATACCAGAGAGCGCCACATAGGAATAAGCCACCACTCCATTACGGTGCTGAAGGACATTATCCAATACCCTATTCCCCTTGTGCTGCCCTTGATGGATAGACCAAAGCTACTGAGGGTTGTAAAGCAGCTTAAAGATAGCCAACTGCTTGCCAAGCATAGGACCATCTTTTTAAGCGGCCGGGATATAAGGGATGCTTTAGAGCATTACGGCCTTGCCCCCACCACCATGGGCAGGGGTATCGATGAGGAGCCATATTTTTTTTATGCCCTGGGGGCAGCGGCGCGCTATGGCTTGACCGAGGTTCTTAAAATATGACGCGGTAAAATAGAAAGGGACAGGTTATAAATTCCCCTCAAGGCTCATAGTTATCAAGTAGGACAAATATTATGGAAGGCCTTGGGGGGATAACTCTATTGAACGCTTTGAGGATAAAAACCCATATAATGCTTCATATAAGGGAGAACATGGCTCTTTACCTGCTGGTGGTATTCGTATTTATCACGGGGGTGGCTGCCGGGGGATTTACGGTGAGCTCCATCAGCGCTGAGCAGCGGGTTTATCTGGCAGATTATCTGGAGGAATATTCGTATATCCTAGGCAACCAGACCCATGTGGATGGGTCAGCCATATTCATAAAGGCTACGTTGCAGAACCTCCGCACCGCTTTTTTCATCTGGCTGTTTGGGCTGACTTACTTGAGCACCCCTTTAGCGCTGATAACGGTGGGAACCAGAGGCTTTTTTCTTGGCTTTACCGTTGCTTTCTTGATTGACTACTATGCCCTAAACGGACTCTTTATGGTGCTGGTGTGCATTTTACCGCAATCGTTTATCCATATACCTTGCCTTGTGGTGATGGGGGTATTAGCTATGCAGTTTGGAATAGAGGGGTTCAAAATAAGGAAGCTGCCCCATTTAAAGCAAATGAGGATGCGGAGGATAGCCCCTTACACCTTTAAATTTGTGCTTATCATCACGGCTTTTTTTATAAGTAGCCTGTTTGAGGCCTTCGTAGTGCCTTTGGTTTTCAAATTTTTGTTTGCCTACATGTTCAAAGTGAAGGATTTTATAATCCTTTTGTCGAATTAGATAAAATGGAGGTCATCCAGTCCACGTATAACGGGTATCATAACTACACATGAGGGAACCAAATAGGCTATGGCGAGAGGTGAGATACGTGTACAAAAACGCCGCTGGGTTCATTCAAAAGAGGATTGAAATACGGCCCACGGTTGGATTGATACTGGGGTCGGGTCTGGGAGATGTGGTGGAGGCCATAGAGGACCCCATATTTATCGATTATAAGGATATACCTGGCTTTCCCAAGCCTACTGTGCCGGGGCACAAAGGCCGATTTGTGGTCGGTCGATGTCAGGGGAAAGAGATAATAGCGGCCCAAGGGCGGTTTCATTATTACGAGGGCTATGATATGGAACAGGTGGTTTTGCCGGTCCGCACCATGAAGGTTATGGGCATACAGACGCTCATCATTACCAATTCGGCAGGAGGAATAAACCCCGATTTTTGTCCCGGAGATCTAATGGTCATAAGGGACCACATAAACATATCGGGCATCAACCCATTGAGGGGGAGAAATAGGGATGACCTTGGCCCGCGATTCCCCGATATGACCTATGCTTATGATCCCAATTTAAGGCACCTTGTTATGGAGACTGCGAAGGAGTTGGGGTTAAAAGTCAGGGAAGGGGTTTATGCCATGATGCTGGGGCCTAGCTATGAGACCCCGGCTGAGATACGCATGCTGCAGAGGCTGGGCGCCGACGCGGTTGGTATGTCCACCGTGCCAGAGGTTATAGCCGCTGTCCATGCCGGTTTAAAGGTGGTGGGTATCTCATGCATCACCAATATGGCTGCGGGGATATTGGACAAGCCTTTAACCCATGAAGAGGTCATAGAAACGGCGGAGCGGGCGGCCAGGGATTTCGCCAGGCTCTTGCTGGGCTTTGTCGCCAAAATATGACTGCCGTAATATATTGAATGCATATTAATGCAGCCGTTTGGCGAAAAGGGTATAAGTCTGTCGCACGGCACTTTTTGATGTGCATAACACTGCTATTGGATGGAAAACCTAATCCTAGATGACGAGATTATATAGGAGGGATCACATTGAGCACATTAAAAAGTGCCATTCTTTGCTGGCTGTTGACCATAATTCTTGTCCTTATGCCTTTTGGGGTGGCTGCAGCTGCACAACCCGCTACCGAGCTCCCCTTTGCTATACAGGCTAAAGCAGCACTACTTATGGATTATGAGACGGGTACCGTGCTGTATGAAAAAAATGCCCATGAAAAGCTTCCTATGGCCAGTATAACTAAGATAATGACCCTACTATTGGCCATGGAAGCCATTGAGGATGGCAAGCTGAAGCTGGATGATCCCGTACATGTAAGCGAATATGCCGCCAGCATGGGCGGATCTACCGTATTTTTAGAAGCGGGCGAGACCTTCCCGGTATCCACCATATTGGAGGGCGTGATAGTAGCATCGGCCAACGATGGCAGCGTCGCCCTAGCTGAGAAGATATACGGCAGCCATGAACTGTTTGTACAGAAGATGAACGAACGAGCCCAGCAATTGGGGATGAAAAATACCAATTTTGTCAACTGCACTGGCCTGCCTGCAGAAAACCATTATTCCACAGCCTATGACGTTGCCTTGATGAGCAGGGAGCTGCTCAAGCATCCCCTATTCTTCAAGTGGAGCACCATATGGATGGATTACATGAGGGACGGTAAGACCATGTTGGTCAATACCAATAGGCTGGTCAGGTTTTACGAAGGCTGTGACGGCGTCAAAACAGGCTACACTGAGGAGGCCGGGCACTGCATTTCGGCTACCGCAAAGCGTGGAAACTTGAGGCTTATAGCTGTTATACTGGGAGCGCCCACATCTCAGGTTAGGTTCAGTGAAGCCAGCAAGCTTTTAGACTACGGCTTTGCCAATTACGAGTCGGTTCTGGTGGTCAAGAAAGGCCAGATTGTTCAAAATGAGATACCTGTAACAGGAGGAAAGACCAGCAAGATAATGGGGCTGGCCGCCAATAGCTTGTCATTGCTGATCGGCAAAGGCGATTCAAAGGAGTTTACCAAGGAGATAGACATTTCTGCTCCCTTAAAGGCTCCCATCGCTCAGGGACAAAAGATAGGGGTACTGACGGTTAAGAAGGACGGCAAAGAGGTTGGGAAAGTGGATATCCTAGCAGGAGAGTCGGTGGAGGTTGCCGGAGTGTTTGATTATTTCAACAGGATATTTAATAACTGGCTTAAGAGGCCGACAAGCGAAAAAAATAGGTAGTACTTCAGAGTACTTCAGGCTGGCCTATTGGCAGCTGGGTTTTATTTGGATTGAAATGGATCGGCAACGCGTATTGCCGGTCCGTTTTTATTTGCTTTAAAGAGGAAAAATCCAGTGGAAAGGGTTTCATAAAGGGCACTGATAATGTACAATAGAATCATGGAAAAGCTGTCTATTTTTGAAAGCGATTATCATATGGGAAAATGGAGGGTTGTCTGAATTGTACTTGAACTGGATTGAGGTACTCTTGAGCCTGCCGGCGGTGTTTTTGGCCGTATCCTTTCACGAGTTTGCCCATGCACTTACGGCTTATTGGCTGGGGGACCCCACTCCTAAAAATCAGGGGAGGCTTACCTTATATCCTTTGGCCCATGTGGATTGGCTGGGACTAATACTATTTGCTCTGTTCAGGTTTGGCTGGGCCAGGCCGGTACAGGTTAATCCTGCAAACTTCAAGAATCGCAAGTGGGATAGCATCGTCGTATCTTTTTCGGGGCCACTGGCCAATATGTTGCTGTCTATCGTTGCCTTGGTGATTTCGGTGGTAGCAGAGCTATTTATTTTCCCCTATAGGGACATTGTGCTGGCAATTGTTGACCGCGCAGTGCAGCTTAATATAATATTCGCCATTTTGAATTTAATACCCATACCCCCTTTTGACGGGTATCACATTATAAAAGGGCTGTTTTACCGCAGGAATGTCAAATTTTTCTGGAATTATGAGCACTACGGCATGTTCATACTGTTTGCCTTTATAATGCTGGGGGGGTTTAATCTGATGGTGCATATCCCTGCTCAATACGTCTATCAGCGATTGATGCAGCTGCAAACCTTCTTGCTTTCTTTATTGCAATAAGAGGAAGGGGGTAATAAGGGTTTGGGTTATCAGGTAAGGCTTGAAGTTTTTGAAGGACCACTAGATCTTTTGCTGCACCTTATCTCCAAGGCTAAAATCAACATAGAGGACATATCGATATCCGAGATAACTGCGCAGTACATGGATTACTTGAGTCAGATGCAGGCACTGGATATCGACATTGCAAGCGAATTCATGGTCATGGCTGCTACCTTGCTTCATATAAAGTCGTGCAAGCTGCTTCCTAAGCCTGTACAGCAGTCGGAGGAGCAGGAGCCCGATCCACAGCAACAGTTGATCCAGAGGTTGAAGGAATACAAGAAGTACAAAGACGCTGCCGAATGGCTACATGAAAGGTATATGGTGTATTCCAACAGGTACAGCAAGTTGCCAGAAGAGGTGATAGATACAAGAGAGGATATAAAGTTCTCCAATGTGACCAAACAGGACCTTGCGCAGGCTATGATGGCCATGCTTAACAGGAAAAACGCCTCTCAGCAGGCCCAACCTGTTGTCCGCAACATTAAACCTGAACCCATATCGCTTCATGACAGGATAAATCAGCTGGTGGCTGTATTGGTAAGGCGTGGAAAGGTGCTGTTTTCGCAGCTGATCGGCAAGAAGTTTTCCAAGCTGTATATTATTGTGACCTTTTTAGCGCTGCTGGAGATGATAAACAAAGGCTGGATTGTGGTGCGGCAATCCAGACCATTTTCTGAAATATTAATCCAAAGGAAGGGATCGAGATGGAAGAACAGCAGATGATGGCCATAGTTGAAGCCATTCTGTTCGTTGCAGGGGATCCAGTACCTGTAAAGAGCATTGCCGCGGTGTTGGATATGGACGTCGATGCTGCCCAACGGCTGATGGAGAAGATGGCTGAAAACTACGATTTGCAGCATCGCGGATTGCAGCTTATAAGGATCGACGACGCATATCAGCTGGTTACCCGACCCGAGTATGGCGAATATATTCGTAGGTTTACCGGCGCGGCCAAGGAGCAGTCGCTTTCCAGGGCATGCCTTGAAACCCTTGCCATTATCGCTTACAATCAGCCTGTGACAAAAGCGGATATCGAGCAGTTAAGGGGGGTAAAGTGTGACCACGCCATTGCGGTGTTGCTGGAGAAAAATCTGATCTGCGAGGTGGGAAGGCTTGACGCGCCGGGAAAACCCAAGCTGTATGGGACTACCGAGCTGTTCTTGAAAAGCTTTGGGCTATCGGATATCCGTGATTTGCCGCCTTTGGGGCCACAGCAGGTCACATGACCTTATTCCTTGCACCGCGTATTTTTTTTTGCAAGGGTGAAAAACTAGAAAAAAATGCATGGGGTGCAGGTGCCTGTGGCTTTGTACGTTTGGGCAATTTTGGCTATAGTGATCTTGCTCACCTTAATCAGCACGGCTACGGTACGTATAGAGATTAGGTTGAGAATAGGAAATGGTCGCCATGAATCGTTTTTAATCGTACGGACCTTTGGCGGCCTTGTGCGCAAAAAGCTACCCATTGCCATGAGGAAAGGTTCCCATCGCCTGTTTCCTTTGAGCATGGGAAAACCATCTGATCAAGCGGGAACAACCATATCTCCCCAGGAAGTTATCGGCTTGGTAAAAGATGGGTTCATAAGGGGGCAGCAAAACGCCCAATATTTTAAAAGCTTCAAAGGTAAGGCTCGGGTAGAGAATTTTGAGGTAAGGGCCAGGCTTGGTACCGGCGACGCCGCTCACACTGCGCTGCTGTGCGGAAGCCTTATCTCGCTGCTGCACGTAGCGATTTTTTACCTGCAGGACAAATATCATCTCGGGAAGAAGATAGTCGATGTTACGCCGGTGTTTGACAGGGAGGATTTTCAGCTATACTTCAATTGCATAATAGCTATTAAATTGAGATATATTATAATTGCTGGAATGCAAAAAATAGCTGAAAAAATAAAGGGCGGTGAAAAAGTTGTCAGGGCATCCAATTGAAAACATCATGAAGACTACCATGGAAAACATCAAGGAGATGATAGATGTAAATACCATCGTGGGAGATGCGGTGGAGACGGCAGATGGCAATGTCATCATACCCATATCCAAAGTTTCCTTCGGCTTTGTGGCGGGCGGTGGTGAATATAAGGATGGAAACAAGGATCAAAAGCAGGGCAGGGGTAGCGGAGAGGGCGAAGGCTCATCGTCTCTGCCCTTTGCCGGTGGTACCGGAGCGGGCGTGTCGGTCAATCCGGTGGCGTTTTTGGTGGTGGGTGGCGGCAATGTCAGGCTTTTGCCGGCCCGTTTTCGTACCTCTACTGACCGTTTTATCGAGATGCTTCCACAGCTGTTGGAAGACATACAGGACATGATTGGACCTAAAAAGAAAAATGAGCAAAATCCACCTACGCAGCAAAATATGCAATAGGCGGCCAAAAGCCGCCTTTATTTTATGTTCCCTTTGATGTATACTATAACTTGTATTTTTAAAGAGGAAAAATAAGCCGTATTCAGAAATGAGGAAGTTTGGCCTGGTGTTTGTATTGAAAGGAGATGTACTGTGCGCTTGCAAAAGTATATGGCCCACTGCGGAGTGGCTTCGCGCAGAAAGTGCGAGGAAATGATAAAGCAGGGGCGGGTTACCGTCAACGGCCAAGTGGTGACCCAGCTTGGAGCAAAGGTGGATCCTCAAAAGGATGAAGTAAGGGTGGATGGCAAGCCCATTTCGCTGGAAGAAAAACAGGTATACATCCTCCTCTATAAACCGCGTGGGTATGTGACCACGGTGAGAGATACTCATAAAAGGCCCACTGTGATGTCACTGTTGGGAAGCCAGCCCGTTAGAGTATATCCGGTGGGAAGGTTGGATTTTGACACAGAGGGGCTATTGTTGCTTACCAATGATGGTGAGCTGGCCAACAGGCTTATGCACCCGCGATATGGCGTGGAAAAGGAGTATTATGTGGAGGTGGAAGGTCATCCTTCCAAGTCGCAAATTCAGAAGTTTATACATGGAATTGATATAGGCGATGCCATTGCGCATGCTCATAAGGTAAGGTTTCTGTGGCGCAAGGGCAACAGCTCGGCTTTCAAGCTTGTACTGAAGGAGGGGCGGAACAGGCAGGTGAGGCGGATGTTTGAAGCCATAGGCTGCCCGGTCAAATTTTTAAGGAGGGAGCGGTTTGGGAATTTGGTGTTGGGCAGTTTGAAGCCCGGGGAGTGGCGATACCTTGATGAGGATGAAGTAAAACAGCTTAAAAAATTAACGGAGGCGGAAATATGATAACCTTTAGGAAGATTGAGCCTCAAGACCTGGACAAAATATATTTAAATGAAGCTTTGCGTCCCTTGATCACCGTATCGGGCCATGGCGAGAGGTTTGCGGTGGTGGCTGAAGAGGATGGGCATATAAAGGGGGGTGTAAGTGGTTACAGGCAGGAGGAAAGCGCGTTTATACAGCATATGGTGGTGCTACCTGGACCGGAGAAGGACGCCTTTATGGACGGCTTGGTCCGTTCGCTTGTGTACATGCTGGAGAGGGATGGCGTTAAGAGGCTTTTTGCCGTGGAAGATGAAAACCGGCACCTTTATGAGAGGATAGGGTTTAAGCGTTTTGACGGCCAAGATTCGAATTATTGCCTAGTCTTGGATATACCATCTTTTTTTGAAAAAAAGACCTGCGGATTAAGCATTTGTAGCGATTTTCCCTATACAAAAGGATAAGTTTTTGATATAATTTCATATTAAATTGGAAAACCTCAATTTTTATACATTTGAGGTTTTGGGCCTCTTCAAAGAGGTTATAGATTTATTGTAAGCCTTATCCAGTATTATGTTGGGGTGGGCATATTTTTTGTAAGCCACAATTTGAAAATTTA
>JAMNZI010000015.1 GCA_023622385.1 Bacillota bacterium
ACCAGTTTCCTTCTTCATACCATTATGGTAACACATTGTGAAACAATTGTAAATGTAAATTGAGAGCAACTACTCCTCCCTCGTGCTCCCCCATTTGCCAAAAAAAGATAGTGCAAAAATCCAGAATCAATGATAATATATTGTACTGAGCTACTTTCCACCTCTCCAGCTGACCATCTTTTAAATTGTAATTTGGCCAGAGGAGAGGAGTGGCTCAACGTCCGTGTTAAATATTTAATATAAAAGACGGGTGAATATGATGGAAGAAGTGAAAAACAACGAATGGATAGAATGGCTTCAGACGATCGTTACAGCCTTGATACTGGCATTTTTAATGCGCATGTTTGTGTTTGACGTGGTACTGGTAGAAGGGTCATCCATGCACCCTACCCTGGAATCGGGCGATAGGCTTATCGTGTTCAAGCTGGGCTACAAGTTTGGGCATCCTGACCATGGAGATATTGTGGTGTTTAAAAATCCCGACACCCCCGGCATAAATTATATAAAGAGGGTAATAGGGATTGAAGGCGACACCGTGGAGATAAAGGATGGCAAGGTATACGTAAACGGCAAAGAGCTGGTAGAGCCATACATCGCCGAGCCCACTTTAGGGGAGTATCCCAAAACCGTCGTACCTGAGGGTACCATATTTGTAATGGGAGATAACCGAAACTTCAGCCGCGACAGCAGGAACTCCCATGTAGGCTTTATACCCTTGCAAAATGTCATAGGTAAGGCGAAGATAAGGATATGGCCTGTGTGGGATGTTACAATATTCAAATGAAGGGGAGACAACATGAGTCGGCATATTCACTGGTATCCTGGTCATATGAGCAAAGCCAAACGGCTCATCCAAGAGAATATCAAGCTTGTAGACCTCATCATCGAGGTGCGCGATGCCCGCGCCCCAAGGAGCAGCACCAATCCGGAGTTTGTAGCCCTATGCAGGAACAAGCAGCGCTTGATACTCCTCAACAAGAAGGACTTGGCTGATCCCAGCATGACTGAACGCTGGATAAACTTTTTCAAAAGCCAGGATTTATGGGTAGAAGCCATAAACTGCCTGGATATGAACGACGTAAACCACCTCAGGAAAAGCATAATACAGTTTGCTGAAGAAAGGCGGAAGCTCACCTATCAGCAAAAGGGAATCTACAAAACCACAAGGGCTATGGTGGTAGGGATACCCAATGTAGGGAAATCCACCGTGATCAATGGCTTGGCCAAAAGCGCCAAAGCCAAGGTGGGCGACAAGCCCGGCGTAACGCGCGGTAAACAATGGATAAGAGTTCATCCCTATGTGGAGTTTCTTGACACGCCTGGACTTTTATGGCCCAAAGCAGACGATCAAACAGCCATGCTACACCTGGCATACATAGGTTCCATCAGCGATGACGTAATAGATATGCTAGAAGTGGCTGTAAAGCTCATCGAGACTTTGAGAGGCATGTATCCTCAAGTAATACAAAACAGGTATGGCATTGAGGACATGGAAGGCATGGACGGCTATAGCCTGTTGGAGGCCATATGCTTAAACCAGAAATGGATTCGCAGCGGCGGCAACCCTGATGTGGATAGGGGAGCCAGGCAGTTGCTGGGAGATTACCGCTCGGGCAGGCTGGGTGCTTTAACGCTGGAGGCGCCGTAAGATTTTATTGCATCCAAAGCCTACGATCTAATTTCCTGTATTGTATGGCCTCAGCCAGGTGGTGGTCCTCTATATTCCGGCACCCTTCCAGGTCTGCTATGGTCCGGGCGACTTTCAATATCCTGTCATATGCCCGGGCACTTAAGTTAAGCGATGTGAAAGCCTGGCGCAGCATCTTCTTTTGGGCGCTGTTCAAAGCGCAGTATTTTCCCATAAGCCTGGAATTCAGTTGCGCATTGTAAAATATGCCTTCGCTTTTGTAGCGTTCAAGCTGGATTTGTCGCGCTCTGTTTACCCTCTCCCTTATTTCCTTAGAAGTTTCGGTCCCCCTCTGACCGGTAAGCTCATCAAATGAGATGGGCGGAACCTCCATTTGAATGTCAAATCTATCCATGAGTGGGCCTGATATTCTGCTTAAGTACCTGTTTATTTGCATGGGGGTGCAGGTGCATTCCTTCGAGCTGTCCCCGAAAAACCCGCAGGGACATGGATTGGCAGAACCGATTAAGGTTACGGAAGCGGGGAATACGGCTGTGCCGTTGGCCCGCGATATGGTCACCTTTCCGTCTTCCAGCGGCTGTCGCAGTGCCTCAAGCACGTCCCTTTTAAATTCCGGCAGCTCATCCAAAAATAGCACGCCATGGTGGGCTAAACTGATTTCGCCTGGCTTGGGAAGCTTGCCACCGCCTATCAACGCAACAGCCGAGATTGTATGGTGGGGTGCCCTGAAAGGCCGCACTCTTATAATACCCTCGGATGCCTCAAGCAGTCCGGCAGCGCTGTATATCTTCGTGATTTCCAGAGCCTCTTGGTATGTGAGCTCCGGCAGTATAGACGGCATCCTGCGGGCCAACATGGTCTTGCCCGAGCCGGGTGGACCAATCATAATGACGTTATGCCCCCCTGCAGCGGCAATCTCCAGCGCGCGTTTTGCACCTTCCTGTCCCTTCACATCGGCAAAGTCTTCCAATGATTCATTATCCGCATAGCTGTCAAACCTGTGAGATCTTTTATAGGGCGTTACGGCGGTCTCGCCTTTAAAGGCCGATATGAGGTCATTTAACGAGCTTACAGCATAAACGTCTATTCCCTCCACATGGCTTGCTTCGGGAGCGTTTTGCGGGGGTAGAACTACGCTGTGAATTTGGTCTTTCACCGATAGAAGTGCAGGAAGCACTCCGTGGATGGGCCGTATGCTTCCGTCAAGGGAAAGCTCGCCCAGAAAAACGCTGTGAGCAAGCGGATGATGGGGAATCTGACCTGTTGCCAGCAATATCGCCACGGCAATGGCCAAATCATAGGCCGGTCCTTCTTTCTTGGTGTCGGCTGGGGCTAAGTTTACGGTGATGCGCTTTATGGGAAATTCGAGGCCGCTGTTTTTTATTGCCGCTCTGACGCGTTCTTTGGATTCCTTTACAGCTGGATCCGGCAGCCCCACTATGTCAAATGCTGGAAGCCCGTTGGATATGTCCACCTCTACCTCGATGACGTAGCCATCTATTCCAAAAAGGCCTGCGCTTTTCACCTTGGCAAGCAAGAAAATCCCCCTCTGCTCAGTACCTCAAACGTCATTTTTACACATATATCCCCTATTAATCAATATTTTACCATATTAACACAAACGGAGTCAAAAATTCATTTCAATTCTACATAAAAGCAAATGGCTGAAAAGTAAAATAGAATGCAAAAAAAGACTTATATATATTGTAAAATATATAGAATATGGTATAATAAGACGCATTATATTTTGACATTAGAGGAAAAAGACGTAGCTTGCTTAATCTATATTGTGTAAGGGGGATTATGTGAACACATCTAAATTATCAATTGAACAAAAAAGGGCCAATACGGATTTGAACGTAATTATTTCTATTACTCTGACAGCGTTGATTATCTATATGTGCTTTAATTCTCAAATTATATCTTTTATCAGAAACACAAAAGTTCCTTTACTGTTGCGCACTTTTGTGGCTGCTTTTTTCGAATGGGGAATAGCTGGTTTGGGAATCACGGTTGTTGCGCTATATAGAAAAGAAGGGTTTATTAAATTTGGCCTTACCAAAACAAATTTGTTTAAAACTATCCTATCATCAATATTAACGCTCATTCCTTACAGTATCTTTATCCTGGCAACGGATTCGTTTACAGGCTATTTACCGTTCAAAAGAGTAATTATAACTAAAGAATGGCTTGAGATGGGCTTCCCATATAACGTAGTCGGGATGAGTATTATCGCAATTGTCTGGGGTTTCTTCGAAGGATTTAATTACGTAGTAATCAGTGATAAAATAAATAAGCTTTATCCTCCTAAAAACATGTGGTTAAACTGGGGGGCTATAGCTTGTGGTACTGCATGTCTACTTCTTCACTTAATGGCCGGCGTCAGTATTTATGGTTTGATGGAAGGGCTAGCCGTATTTATTATCATTTATGGCATGCTAATTGTAAAGGACTATACGAAAAACGCATGGGGCTGTATTTTGATATTTATGTTTTTCTGGAACGCAATTTGATTTGGAGTAGAGCTATTTTATCGGGCATACTTAAATAATGCCTTTGCGAACGAGTAGCACCAATATATCCACGCTGTGACAAAAGGTGACGTAAGGCAGATCAGCACAGAAGGGAGATGAGCCAGTGGAAAATCGATGACAAGAGCTAGCGCATAGCCGAGATCTTGTTCTCGGTGTATGTAAACATGCTGGGAAAAGTTATGACTACTTTGGGATATATGAAAAAACAATATGGGACTGGTGACAGTCCCATATCTGTTCAAATTTAGAAGCCTTTTTCCTTGATCTTGGCAGCCTTGCCTACCTTCTTCCTCAGGTAGAACAGCTTAGCCCTGCGCACCTTACCCCTTCTGATGACGTCGATGTGGTCAATCATGGGGGAGTGCAGCGGGAATGTTCGCTCAACGCCTACACCGTAGGAAACCCTCCTCACGGTGAATGTCTCCCTTAAGCCGCCATTCTTCCTCTGTATGACAACCCCTTCGAAGGCCTGAAGCCTCTGGCGATTGCCCTCAACCACTTTGACATATACCCTAACGGTATCCCCGACGTTAAAGTCAGGAATATCCTTCCTTATCTGCTCGCTCTCTATAGCTTTTATGATGTCCATCTCCTTCCAACCTCCTTTCTACCCGCAGGTAACTTCATTGCACAAGATGATCTCTACGGCCTCTGCAACGCTGTAAAATGGTCTCTCGCTATATCCCCCACGTAACAATCGTGGGTTACGCTGCTCATTTTTCACAAAGTCCATTATATAGCACTTAAGATTTAATTAGCAATACTCATTTGGCATGCTGCATCTCATTTTTTATCTCTTCCAGGAGCTCTATTTCGCACGGCGACAGCTCCGCCTTTTCCAATAGGTCAGGCCTCTTCTTCAGGGTGTTTCTAAGGCTTTCTTTAAGCCGCCAACGCTGTATCTCCTGGTGGTTACCCGACAGCAGAACATCCGGGACGGTGTAGCCTTCATACTCGTAAGGCCTGGTATACTGCGGATATTCCAGCAACCCGCGGGAAAAAGACTCGTCCTGAGTAGATTCCGGGTTGCCTAGCACGCCGGGTATTAATCGCCCCACGCAGTCTATGAGCACCATAGCGGGGAGTTCCCCACCGGTAAGAACATAATCCCCAATGGAGATCTCCATGTCCACAAATTTATCAATGACCCTCTGGTCTATTCCTTCATAATGGCCGCATATGATTACTAAGCGATGCTCCGTTGACAGCTGCTTTGCCAGGTCCTGATTGAGTACCTTTCCCTGTGGGGACATCAGTATTACCTTGGGCTTATTTGCCTCACAAGTTCCCAGCACATGGTATAGAGCATCAAACAAAGGCTGGGGTGCAAGTATCATCCCCTGGCCTCCGCCATATGGGTAATCATCCACCTGCTTGTGCTTATTCTTAGCAAAGTCTCTTATGTTGTATACATTTACCTCCAGCAGGCCCTTTGCTATAGCCCTCCCAATAATGCTGCTGGACAGCATGGGAGCAAACATCTCTGGAAAAAGGGTGAGGACGTCAATCTTCATCCGGCAACA
>JAMNZI010000024.1 GCA_023622385.1 Bacillota bacterium
GCGGATTATGAAGTCTCCACCATCGGCTATGGCCCTCAACCCTGCAAACTGGGTTATAACGTCGTTCTTTGGCAGCAAGGGCACCGATTCCAACGCCTTTTCATACACAAAGCTCAGGCCATCATAAGTGGTATCAACATCGTTCCGTTGGTCTATATCCACAGCATTGGGCCCTATGAGCAGGTTGCCGTCCACTGTAGGAGTGACCAGCACGCCCTTGCCTAGCCTTGAGGGCGGCTGAAATATGGTGCTGGTAACCAAGTTTCCCCACTTTTTGTCATACAGGCAGTATTCTCCCTTGCGCGGATGTATGCTAAACGACTGCTCTCCTACCATTTGGCTGATCAGATCGCTGTTGATGCCAGCTGCATTTATCATATACCGCGAGACGAAATTCCCTCTTGATGTTTCGATGTGGAATTTCCCGTCGCTGTGCCTTTGGATGGATAAAACGGCATGGTCTAAGTAGAACTGCACCCCATTGTCGGCGGCATTCTCTGCCATAGCGATGGTAACCTCAAAGGGAGACGTAATCCCTCCCGTGGGAGCCCACAGTGCCGCTTTGATGGAGGAATTTAAGCTGGGCTCCATCTTGAGCACTTCCTCAACAGGTAAGATCTTAAGGCCGGTTACGCCATTTTTCATGCCCTGATCCATCAATCGCTGTAGAGTTGGCATGTCATCATCGGTAAATGCCAAAACCAGCGAACCATTTCTCTTAAATGGAAAATCCAATTCCCGAGCAATATCATCATACATGATATTGCCCTCAACATTGAGCCGTGCCATCAACGTCCCCGGCTTGCAGTCATAGCCCGCATGCACGATACCGCTGTTGGCGCCCGAACTGCCCATGGCCACATCGGATTTTGCTTCCAAAACGCATATATCCAGCTTGTACCTGGCAAGCTCTCTGGCTATGCTGCAGCCTACAACCCCCGCACCAATAATAGCTACGTCAAACATTTATATATCTCCCTCCCTCAAAACAAAAAAGCCATATTAATCAAGCTTTAAACAGCCTGACTAACATGGCTCTCACACGTCTCCAGCCATTGTTTATTACGATAACCCCCCTCCCACACTTGGAGGAGGTGGGTTTACCTTATGAGACCCTGACAATAATATACCAACCTCTCGGCAAGCTGTCAATCACAATTCAAACCAATCATTCAACATTAGAAGCATAATTATCGAAATATCCCTGAATAAGCACCACTGGAGTGCCCTTATCGCCGCTTCCGCTCACCAGGTCACAAAGGCTTCCTAAAAGGTCGGTCAAACGGCGAGGAGTGGTACCCTGGGATACCATGCTGCCCACCAGGTTTTTATCCTTAGCCCTTATAATTTCTCTTATCTTTTCCTCTATGTTTTCATTAGTACCCATATTATCGGCCAGATATTTCAGCTTAACCTCGTTAGGGGTACCCTCCAGCCCTTTTGTATACGCGGGTGACACCACAGGATCTGCCAGCTCCCATATGCCGCTTACCGGATCTCTGAAGGCCCCATCGCCGTATATCATAACTTCCATGTGTTTGCCCGTCAGCTCTTTAAGCCGTGCCTGCAGCCTGGTCACAAACTCCTCTCCATCCCTGGGGAAAAGCTTGACGGTATTTTCGGAAGCCTTATTCGAGCCCAATAAGCCGTACTGCGGATGATAACCGCTGCCATTGACCGGACGGGTCAAGATATCGTCCAACCCATAGACCGTCTTAGCTCCCGCCTGTTTCAGCAAGCGCTTGGTCCTAAAACGGGTGTGAATATCTGCAGCCAGCACGTGTGGCGTATACCTCAATATCGCCCTCGGGTCATTTGAAAATATTATGGTAACCCCTTCAACCAGATCTTTATAATATTTTATATAATCTATACCGGTGAACGGATGAATCGCTCCGTGTCCAAAATATTTATAGAACTCCTCTTCAGTCAACGTATCGGTGTATGGGTTAATCCCTTTCTCATCCAGTTCATCCCATGTGAGAATGGGGTTGCCCACCTCGTCGGAAGGATAGCTCAGCTGAAGGTAGACCTTCTTGACCCCTCTGGCGATGCCCAGAAGCAGCATCGAAAACCTGTTGCGGCTGAGTATGGGAAACACCACTCCCACTTCACCATCAGGATATTTTGCTGCCACGTCTTGTGCGATCTGATCAATGGTGGCATAATTCCCCTGAGCCCTTGCCACTACCGATTCTGTAACCCCCACTACATCCCTATCGTTCAACTGGTATCCTTCAACCCGGCTGGACTCCACGACCGCTTTGGCGACGATTTCTACCAGGTCATCGCCTTTGTTTATTATGGGTAAGCGTATGCCCCTTGCCTGTGTGCCTACCGTCCTCATCTGCATACCTCCACTCCACCGATTTTTATGCTAAACCAATGTACCGTCAGTTCTCTAATATGCAAAAATATTACATTTCATAACCAACAACGGCATTCAAGTTTGATTATATATCATTAGTAGCCATAAATCCAATTATTAAAAATTATTACAAGTATAAGCTATTTTTATCACGCCAAAAGGCCCCTTCGGTATGAAAGGGGCCTCAAAGTTTCACTGGCTGCTTTTTTGCCCGGTTTAGCCACGGAGTTACCATCAAATGCATGTGAGTGAGGTTGACCTCAAAAGACGGTAAAACGGCTTTCCCGGCGTAGTTCACCGGTCACTTTCTACAAAGAAGGTTTATCAGTAAACTCGACAACCGGTTCTTGCATCCCTTCAAGTTCGAATACTATTAACTCGTTTTTCCCTTTTTTGAGCAAAGGCCCTGGAACATACAACGCTTGTTGGGGCCCTATTTTCCAATACCTGCCGAGGTTAAATCCGTTTATATAGCATACGCATTTCGTCCAACCGGAAAGCTTTAAAAACGTGTCGCAGGGCTCATCCACTTCAAATTCCCCTCTAAAAAAACAGGGAAATTCACATGATGTTTTCTCAACAAATTTCAAGCTCTCGAGATTATCCATTTCCAAAGTATATATAGTCCAGTTATATATGTACTGTTGCCCTATCCTCACTCCCTTGGTGATTCCTTTTCTGTCGGCCAAATACGGCCCGTAATTAACGCGCCCCATATTCTCCACTAGTATATCCAGAGAAATGCCCTCCCTGGGCACCCTTATATTTATGGATGGCTGCTTATCGTTTCTGTGCATCACTCCCTTAAACTTGCCATCTATGAATACCAGCGCCCTGTCGTGCAGATCTTCAATTATAAGGGGCGCCTCATCCCTCGGCCCGGCGATAAACGTACGATATAATATAAAGCCGTAGCTTTGATCCAACGCTTCCATCGGAAGGGGAACCGGGCTTTCAAACCTCCTCCCTATATCATCCAGCGAATCGAAGAGCTTTACGTGTTCATACAGCTTTACACTACCATACGCCTTTTTAGTCGTAACTTCAATTGGAATATCCGGGACATCCACATATTTTTTTATCACGTCTCGTATTGCATAGTACTTTGGAGTTGGATCACCCCACTCAGTAAGAGGGGCATCGTAATCATAGCTGGTCACAGTCGGCTGATATTCTTCCATGCAGTTAGCGCCATTCATAAAGCCGAAATTGGTGCCCCCATGGAACATATAAAAGTTGACTGACGCTCCCATATCCAGCATCTCGTCCAGCACTTTTGCCACATCCTCGCTATCCCTGGTATGGTGCTGCTCTCCCCAATGATCAAACCATCCGTTCCAATATTCAGTGCACATCAGGGGCCCATCAGGTTGAAATTCCCTGAGCTTATTGAACTGTTCCCTAGGCCTTGAACCGAAATTCACAGTCTTAAATACATGGGGAAGAGTGCCGCCCTGCAACATGCTGTCACAGGCCCCATCGGAAGTAAACAACAGGACATCCACTCCCCTGCTTCTTAGTCCCCTTTCTAAATGCTTCAAATACTCACGGTCATTCCCATAGCTGCCATACTCATTTTCTATCTGCATGGCAATGATGGGACCACCTTTTGTAGATTGTAAGGGCACCAGCTTTTCCATAAGCTTATCAAAATATCTATCCACCGCATCCAAATACGGCTTATAGCTACACCTCAGCTGCATTGAAGGGTCCTTTAAAAGCCAAGCCGGCAGACCACCCAACTCCCACTCAGCGCAAATGTATGGCCCCGGCCGAACTATAACATACAAGCCCAAGTCCTGAGCTATCTTGATAAACTTTGTTATATCCAAACCGCCTTCAAAACAAAACTTTCCAGGCCTTGGCTCGTGTAGATTCCATGGTATGTATGTCTCAACGGTATTGAACCCGCAAGCTTTAAGCTTTCTAAGCCTATCTTCCCAATATTGCGGGACCACTCTAAAGTAATGAATGGCCCCCGATAGTATACGTATGGGTTTACCATCGTATAAGAATTGATCATTTCCAACGGTTAATTTCCCCATAGTTGATTCCCCCATAGTTGATTCCCCTCAAATAAAAAGATTATTTGTAACAAACAAAATTTTTAGTTTATTTAACACAATATATGGAAAGCTCCCTTATAATTGGATCAGCAACAGCTTCCAATATTGTTAATTTTACATAATCAGTACATACATCAGCAAACCTGTCTACTTTCTTGTGTCCAATAGCGCTGCCTTCTGCAATAGTTACCCAACCATTCCCTTGCTTTGCCTCCAACCTGTACTTCAATACTCTCTCCCCATGGGCTATATCCTCCATTATTATGGCGTGATTTATGCAAGTTGGGTGTCCGATATTGATGTGTATTTCATAGCCTTCCCCCGCTGTTTTGGCTATTGGATTTTGAAAGCGCCGTCGTATCTCATTCCCAAACTCCAGCACTCTTTTAGCATCGGCCTCAGGTATAAGACCCCTGTTATCGGGAGCCACATTGAGCAACAGTGTAGCGCCATGGCCAACAGAACGGTAATATATATCCATAAGCTCATCCAGTGAACGAAGATTGTGCTCGCTGTTTGGGTGCCAAAACCATTGACCCTTACGGATTGGCACATCGCACTCTGCAGGAAGCCACTCCGGAGTACCGGGCAACCATTTGACGCTGCTGTTGGTAAACATGCTGTATTTAGCCGACCGTGCAGTATTCCAGCATGGATAAGGAGCAACCCCGTCCTCATTCCCTACCCATCTTATGGTAGGTCTCCCCATGTTGAATACCATGGCGTTGGGTTGGTATTTATCTACCAAAGCCATAATCCTTTCCCAATCATATTCCCTGCCCTCTGAACCTGCACCATCAAACCATATCTCGACCAATGGTCCATACCATGTCAAAAGCTCTGTCAGCTGCCTACAGTAAAAATCGTCGTATAATTCCTTATTATTGTAAGTGGGTTCATGCCTATCCCAGGGCGACAGATACACGCCAAACCCAATACCTTCTTCTCGGCAGGCTTGGGCACACTCTCCCACCACATCTCCCTTGCCGTTCTTCCACGGACTGGATTTTACCGAATAATCGGTAGTCTCCGTAGGCCATAGACAAAAACCATCGTGATGCTTGGCAGTGAGCACAACATATTTAAAACCAGCTTGTTTAGCTATACGTATCCACTGTCTGGCATCCAACTCAGTGGGGTTAAATGTACTCGGACTATCGGTACCATCACCCCATTCCCGGTCATTAAAAGTATTCAAGCCAAAGTGAATAAACATCCCCATCTCCATGTCCTGCCATGCCAATTGATTTTTTGTTGGCTTAGGCAAATCACAGTTATAAGGTTGATGCATAATTACAATTTCATTTTAAACACATGAGCTATAGGTGTTTTACCTTTTTTTGCCCACTCTGGTAGTTTTATATACACTCCATTTTCTGTTTGCTTAAAATCAACCCTGCTACCTTGTGTACCCATTAATTCTACATAAGTTATCTTTTTATCCGTATAAGGAATTTTATGATTTCATCTTCATCATAAAGATAAAAGCTATATACGGTATCATTTTTCTTTGTAAATGCAAACTTTCCCTGGATGTATGGCGGGCACATCCTAGTTCCATATACTGCTTCACCATAGATTTTAAGCCATTGTCCCATCTCTTTCATTCTAGAAATAGCGCCTCGCGGCAATCGCCCGTCAGGCTGCGGCCCAACATTTAAAGCCAAATTGCCTCCTTTTGATATTATTTCAATAAGAATGTGTATAATTTTCCGGGTAGATTTGTAATCATCCTCATAACAAAAAGAAAAGGATGTTCCCATCGTAATACAGCTTTCCCATGGAACATTCATGGGCTTAGGAGGAATCGTTTGTTCAGGCGTAAGATAGTTTTCGTACGGGCCACCTACAGTACGATCAGCCACAATAAGCCATGGCTGTATTCTACGAGCCTTCTCAACTATCTCTCCTAAACGTATATCTTGCCCATTTCTAGCGCACACCCATCCGGCATCCAGCCAAAGTATATCAATTCGCCCATAGCGAGACACAAGTTCCATGATTTGAGCATGAGTAAACTTAATAAATTGTTCCCACAACCAAGGATATTCTTTAGGATCGTAAGAAGGACCTCGCCACATATGACGACCTCGTGCCATTCCGGGGGCCCAATAATAGGGAGTGTGCCAATCAGCTTTAGAAAAATAGGCAGCAATAGCTATTCCCTTGCTACGAAAAGCATCAAAAAGATTTTTACATATATCAGCATATTTATGAGTATGAAATGGGCACTCAGGACCGGTAATTTTATAGTCTGTAACATGAGTATCCCACATGCAAAACCCATCATGGTGTTTAGTGGTGAAAATAAGGTATTTAAATCCGGCCTCTGCGGCTAAATCTGCCCAAACTTCAGGTTGAAATCGAATAGGATTAAACGTTTTGTATAAGTTAAAATATTGCCGTTTAAACTCTTCGCCATCCTTTTCCCAATCAATACCTCCGCGAGACCAATGAGCATCTGCATCGCTGAGTGCCCAAGATTCTACTATTCCCAGTTGCGAATAAGGACCCCAGTGCATCATAAGCCCTAATTTTTGGTCCTGAAACCACTCAAGCCGTTCGAGCAATAATGGATCCTCTGGCTTTACCCATTCTTGTTCACGGCTGTAATTATGTACTCCAGATTCAACTTCCTCGGAATGCTTTTGCTCTTCAAACTTTGGATTCACTCAGATTACCCCCTTGACGTATTATCTAAATTATAATGCTTGCATCTGGGAATGGCTATATTTCGCTTTAGTAATCTATTGTAATTCTTTATAAAGAGTATCTACAAGGGTATGGCTTTTATCAAGCGAGTATTCCCAAAACATTATACCGGCTAACCCTTTTTCCTTTATATAACGGGCTTTATGTCTTAGTGATTCCTCGTCATCATAGCTTATAAAAACATCTCCATTGAAAAGATAGGGTGCCTTCGCACTATCATCCCAATACCTTGTAAATCCATTTTTATCAACATAATTTTGCACTAAATCAGTATACGACAGCGTATATCTGCCTGTAGTTTCAGCCTTTTGATTTAAACCGCAATTTGCATTCTTTACGCCTTTCCACATTCTTCCGTAAAAAGCCGCACCAAGTACAATTTTTTCTATGGGTACACCCGCATTTTGAAACATAACAACGGCTTTATCACAGCTTATCCCATCGGGATCATCTGCTGGAGCAAACAGATTAGTATGATGTCCTGTTATATCCTCAAAGCTACCTCGCATATCATATGTCATTAAATTAACGTAATCAAGATATTGCTGAACTATATGCATTTCAGTACCATCTATAAAATATTGTCCCGCTCCAGCTGCGATGGTCAAAAGATAGTGCTTATCATCTATTTGCCCCAATTTATCCAGCTTCTCTCTCAGTTCTCTCAGCATAAGCGTGAAATTATACTTATCATTTGGACTAGATGCGATCCCCGCCAATGAAGAACAAGGATATTCCCAATCTATATCTATTCCATCAAAATTGTGAGCTCTCATGAACTCTATAGCGGTATCAGCAAAAGTTGAACGGGTTTCAGGTGTAGAAGCTGCCTCTGAAAAACCACCAGCTCCCCACCCACCAATAGAAATCACCGTATTCAATTTAGGATTAATTTTTTTAAATTGATTCAATTTATCAATATTTTTTAAATGGTCCCCTACAACTTTACCATCCCTAATTACAGCAAAAGCATAGTTAATATGCGTCAATTTAAAGATATCCTCCTGCATAATAGCATCTACTTCTTTATCCACAAGATAGGCCGCTAAAACATATTTTCTTTCCTTCTGTAAAACTGCTTTTTCCATAAATCTTCCCTCTCCTCATTACTTTTTATTATAATTCGCAACAATTTCTGAAATTTCTTTTCTAGGAGCAGTAGTATCCCTTTTTATTAATTTAACTGGTACAACAACTTCTTTAGGTTTATAAGCACCATTTTCTATAGCTTCTAAAACTATTTGAGCCGCTATCTTACCTATTTGATAAAAATCTTGATCAATAGTAGTCAATTGAAATTCCAAGTGTTCCAGCATTTCAATATTATCAAATCCCACCAATGAAACATCTTCTGGAATACGAACCCCCATATTACTGAGCTCTTTTGCAATTAATATTGCAAGATAATCATGCTCAGCAAAAATAGCTGTAATACCTTTTTTAAGCAAATCATAAAGTACATTCTTCAATCTGTTCTTTGTCTCCCCTTGAGTATACTTTGACAAAGGAACACGAATAATATCGTGATCAATAGGTATCCCGTGATCTTTTAAAGCTTTACAGTAACCTAAGAATCTCTCTCTCACGCTGCTTACATCTTCAAGCTGGACAAGCGCTATATACGCTATACGTCTATGCCCCAGTTCAATCAAATGAGATACCGCTTGATAAGCTCCATCACAATTATCCGAAACTACCGAACTTAATGGTAATGATTGGTATCTTTGATCAATAAGCACAATCGGATATTGTTTTATACACAAAGTACTTAAAATATCAAAATTCGCTCTCATAGAAGGATATAAAATTATACCCTTTATACCATTAAGTGGCAATTGAATTAAGTATTCTCTCTCTTTAGTCGGATCATCATACGTAGTATGAACACTCAAATAATACCCTTTACCATCCAGATAATCCATGGCACCTCTGATATATTCTATCCTTCGACCAGCTGTACCATCTGTTGGAAGAACTATTGCTATAATTTTAGGTACATTCTCTTCAACTTTTCTCTCTCGGAGAGGCAAGACAAAACTGCCTTGCCCTTTCTTACGATATATCAAATTTTCTTTTGCCAGTTCATCCAATGCTCTTTTCGATGTAATTCTACTTACTCCAAACATTTTTGAGAGCTCTAATTCAGTAGGAAGCTTATCCCCTGGTTGCAATTTATTCTGCAAAATCTCATTTTTAAGATATTCTGCAACTTGGGAATACAACGTTTTTTTCTTGCTTTTTTTAGACATAATCTTTGCTTCACCTACTTTAAAACTAAGATTTGTTCTCTTAATATGTTATTTACATATCTTTATATCGTAATTAAATATATCAATTTCAACCCACTTGTCAAGAAAATAAGAAAAGTATACAAATCACGCATTTTTTAACATCAAACTAACAGACCCTACATGATAACCGCTAAAATAACACAATGCATTCAATATACCCTCACTCGTCTTTTGAACAAGTGCTTGTACAGGATAATTCCCTTTTTTATGGCCCAATTGAACAAGAAGCATTTCTGCAAAATCCTTATCATTTGTTTTAATTAGTATAAGTTCTGGAAATAGGGATATAAGTTTTTCCACACTTTCGTTTGTATTAGCACTAATTAAAACTATTCCTATATCCTTATTCTTAATAATGTCTGCTTCTTCCATTAATTCCCTAAATAAATGCTCTGTCGGTTCTTTAGAAGGCTCTACATACGCTACAATATTGTAATCTTTTGGCAAAACATCTGACAAAGTAATATTACCCTCATCGGTCACAAAAGTATAATCTGAAATAACCACAGGTTCCATAATTTTCTCTTCTTTAGGAATAGAAACATTTACACTCAATTCATTACCTTTTACCAATTCTACAAAATAAGCATTAAATAACATAGTACCATCATCAAGTCTTCTACCAGTCAGAATACGGTAATACCCCTCTTCAAGTTCAAATGTGGTGTCATTATGTTCTCGGAAGTTCAAGGTCTGGTAGAACCCATCAACCAAGCGAGCAATTGTAAAATTCCTGAAATACTGTAATTTTTCTTCACAGTTCAGCGTTAATTTCACCATTTCCTTGGGTTCATAAGGAACAACACGAATAAATTTACCATCTTGATAATACTCAAGTTCTTGATCGTTGGGATTGAAACGAGCAGGTATACCTAAACTACGGCAAATAGCCACAAACAGTACCTTTTTCGAAATTTTTGAAGCTCGTTTTAACTGAAGAGTCCCCTGCGGCGAAGCGATTAATGTTCTGTAATCCATCTCAGTTGCATCTTCAATTGTTTCGTTGATATTGAAAATTGCAATATTAAATGCAACACTTTTTTAAGGAAAAGTATGATATAGATATCCAAATTTTTACTGTTTAAAATGTAAAACCTTATGTTGTCAAGGGAAGGGTGGA
>JAMNZI010000204.1 GCA_023622385.1 Bacillota bacterium
ATGGTTAAATTTATATCCAATTCTTTTTGATATAAGATGGCTGATATAAGAGTAAAGCAATTCATAAAAATATATGTCAGTGAAAAAGGCTGATTGAATTTTGATGGTGGATATGATAAAGTCTAAATGGCGGGTAATACAATGAATGGCTGTAGGCTTGATAAATGCCAAGTTTTAAGGAGAGATCATTATGGCGCAACCGCGAGTGATGATAATAGATGGAAATAGCCTGATGCACCGTGCATTTTATGCTTTACCGATGTTGACAAATAAAAAGGGCGTGCCTACCAATGCCGTGTATGGTTTTACCAACATGCTTTTAAGGTTAATAGAGGATTATAAGCCTGACTACCTAGGGGTGGCGTTTGACAAGAAGGGGCCCACCTTTCGCCATGAAGCCTACACCGAGTACAAGGCCACAAGGCAAAAAACTCCTGAGGAGCTCATTCCCCAGTTTGACCTTCTTAAGAAGATGCTCCAACTGATGGGGATAGCCATATACGAAGTCGATGGCTATGAGGCAGATGATATCCTGGGGACTTTTGCGCGCTTGGCCAGGGAAAAGGGATGGGAAGCCTATCTGGTCACCGGCGACAGGGACGCCCTTCAGCTGGTTTCCCCTGAAGTGAGGGTTATTATGACCAAAAAGGGCATATCAGATGTAAGGGTTTTTGATGTTGAAGGGATAAGGAACGAGTATGGATTGGCTCCTTCCCAAATCATAGATTTAAAGGCTTTGATGGGCGACAGTTCCGATAACATACCCGGTGTTCCGGGCATAGGCGAAAAGACGGCTCTTAAACTGCTGTACCAGTATCATACCGTTGAGCAGGTTCTGGACAACGCTGACAAGATAAGCGGTCAAAAGATTAAGGAGGCACTGGTCAAGTATCGGGAGCAGGCCATGCTGAGCAAAAGGTTGGCTACCATTGTGCAGGATGCCCCGGTGGACATAAAGCTTGAGGATTGCTGTTATGAGATGCCGCGCTCAAGAGATCTGCTAGAGTTCCTACAAGAGCTGGAGTTTCACAGCATAATTGAGAAGTTGGGTATACAGCCGGAAAGCACGGTTTCGGTTAAAACGCCCGTTCGTGAAAAAAACGTGATAGAGGTTGAGGCGAGGGAAAGGTTGCGACAGCAGGTGGCAGGTCTCATCAAGAGCGTCAGGTTGGCCATATTGGTGGCTGATGGCTGTATAACCATTGCCGATGATCCGGGCAGGGTGTATAGAATAATGGTAAGAAACGACTTGCTGTCTCAAGGGTTAGACTTGCAAGATATATTTATAGAATTAAAACCCATTTTGGAAAGTCAAGAAGTGCGCAAGATCGTATATGATGGCAAGAGGTTGATTTTGGAGGCCCACAGATATGGCATTTTTGTGGAAGGGCTTGAGTTCGATGTCTTCATAGCTGCTTACTTGCTGGACCCCGCAAAAAATCGCTATGATTTGAGCCAGATGCTTTATGAATATGTCGGCTTAGACGTGGATGATGCCGATGCAGCTGACTTATACTTGCTGGCAGAGCATATGCGCGATAAGCTAGAGGAGACGGGGATGCTTTATCTCTACCAAGAGATTGAGCATCCGCTTATAAACGTGTTGGCCGATATGGAGATTACGGGGTTTAAAGTGGATAAAGACATGCTGGAGCAGCTGGGAGAGGAGTTTTCAGCCGAGCTGTCAAGCCTTACCCGGGAAATATATGCCCTGGCGGGGGAGGAGTTTAACATAAATTCGCCAAAGCAGCTGGGCAGCGTGCTGTTTGAAAAGTTGGGGCTACCGGTCATAAAAAAGAGCAAGACGGGGTATTCCACCGATATCGAGGTGCTGGAACAGCTACGTCCCTATCATGAGGTGGTGGAGAAAATCATCGAGTACCGCCAGGTGATGAAGCTTAAATCTACCTATATAGATGGGCTTTTGAGCGTCATCGATCCCCGGGATGGAAGGATACATTCCAACTTTAACCAGACGGTGACGGCCACCGGCAGGATCAGCAGCGCAGAGCCCAACTTGCAGAACATCCCTGTTAAGCTGGAGATGGGGCGTAGGATACGCAAGGTATTCGTTGCCAGCGGGGAGGATTATGTCCTGGTGGACGCCGATTACTCGCAAATTGAGTTGCGGGTACTGGCTCATATGTCAGGAGATCCCACTTTTATCGACGCTTTTAGAAACAATCAGGATATACACCTGCGAACGGCTTCCGAGATATTTGGCGTGCCAATTGATAAGGTCACTCCTCAGCAGCGCAGCAGTGCGAAGGCGGTTAACTTTGGAATTGTGTACGGCATCAGCGATTACGGTCTAGCAAGGAGCTTGGGGATAAGTCGCAAGCAGGCCAGGGATTATATAGACAGTTACTTTGCGCGATATCCAAAGGTGAAAGAATATATGGAACAGATAGTGGAGATCGCCAAAAGGCAGGGCTACGTGACCACGCTCATGAACCGGCGTAGGTATATACCCGAGCTCAAGTCCCGAAATTTCAACATCCGTTCGCAGGGCGAGCGGTTGGCTATGAATACGCCCATACAGGGCAGCGCTGCCGATATAATAAAAAAGGCCATGAATGACGTGTATGCTGAACTCAAGAGGCGAAACTTAAAGTCGAAGCTGATACTTCAGGTGCACGATGAACTCATTATAGACACCTATAAGCCCGAATTGGAAGAGGTAAAGGATTTGGTGGTGCGCTGTATGGAGAATGCCGTAAGCCTCTCGGTTCCACTGGTGGTGGATATAGGAGTGGGCAGGAGCTGGTATGACGCTAAATAGGATGCCATAGCTTGATATGGTTTAAAAGTTTTACATTGATGGAGCCCATGATATGAAGGATTTTTAAATAACGTTGATTATATCGTTATGGGGTAACAAAATGATTGTGAAGGGATTAGCCTAAGTTGATATCATATTGATCATGATGATAAGCGGGAGGAGCCATGAAGGTAATTGGACTAACCGGCGGGATAGCCTGTGGCAAGTCCACGGTATCCAGGATGCTTGCAGATTTGGGAGCTGCAATCATAGATGCCGATATGATTGCCAGGGAAATAACCAAAAAGGGAACGCCTGTGTGGCACAGGATAAAGGAGACATTTGGGGATGAGTATCTGCTACCCGATGGGGAGATTGACAGAAAAAAATTGGGAGAGCTGGTGTTCGCCAACCCCGAAGCTTTAAAAAAGCTTAATTCCATTACGCATCCAGCAATTCAGCAGCAGGTGCTATCCGAAATAGATAGGTTAAAGTCGATGGGCGGTTGTAAAGCTGTAGTGGTGGATGCTGCGCTGCTGATTGAGGCTGGATGGTGCCATATGGTGGATGAGGTATGGCTGGTTGTGGCCGATAGGGAAGTCCAGATAGAAAGGCTTATGAAGCGGAACGGGCTAACGCGCCAGCAGGCTTTAAATAGGATAAACAGCCAGATGGATCAGGAGATGAAGAAGCGGTATGCTGATAGGATAATAGACAATTCCCATGGCGTGGACCATACCCGGAAGCAGGTGGAGCAGCTATGGGCAGAGCTTTGACCTTTAAATTTGTGCTCATCATCGTATTGGCGCTATTTATACTATGCGCCATGCTGGTGTACGACTGGGTTCAGAGGAGGATGTTTCCCTTAAAATACGAGGGCTTGATACTTCAGTATGCAAGGGAATATAGGCTGGATCCATATCTGGTGTGTGCAGTGATATGGGTGGAAAGCAAATTTAATGAGGCTGCAACGTCGCATAAAGGTGCAAGAGGGCTCATGCAGGTCATTCCATCCACCGGACAGTGGGCGGCAGAAAAGTTGGGTATCGAAGGGTACAGCGATGATAGCCTTTATGACCCGGCGGTCAATATACGAATAGGGTGCTGGTATCTTGATAGGCTTCGTAATCACTTCCAAGGAAATATGGATCTTGCTCTTGCGGCGTATAATGGCGGCAGCGGCAATGTTGAGAGGTGGCTACAAGATCCCAGGTACAGCAAAGACGGGAAAGGATTGGATAACATCCCTTTTAAAGAGACGCGGGATTTTGTTGCCAGGGTATGGAGCGCTTACGATAAATACAAGCGGCTATATCACATACATGATGTTTATTGATGAGAGGGATTGGGGAACATATGAAGAAAGGGATTGCATTGATATGCTTGGTTAGCTATATATTGACTTTGACAGCATGCCAAATTGTGGAGGCACCGCACATCGTGGAACAGGACATCGAAATGGGTGAAACTGAGGAGGAAGAGGCTAAGGCTCCTAAGTCTCAAATGGGGGGCGAATTGGTGGTACCCATACCATCGCCTGATACTCTCAACCCTTTGCTTACCCAATCAAGGGATATGATTAATTTTTTTGGTTTGATATTTGAGGGGCTGTTTGAATACGATGAGAACATGAAGCCTCAACCCTGCTTGGCTGAATCATGGGATGTGGAAGATGATGGGAAGCTGTGGCGTTTTCGTTTGCGAAAAAATGTGGTGTTCCATGATGGGCGAACGCTCACGGGGGATGACGTGGTGTTTACCTTTTTGGCATTGCAGGGAGGACGGCTTGGGTCGTTTTATCAAAAGGGCATTGCCGGCAACGCAAGCATACAAAAGGTTGAAACCGATCCCTTTGATCCCTATACGGTAAACGTGTATCTATCCCAACCAGTAAACAACATGCTGGATATCATGACCTTTCCGGTGCTTCCCAAAGGGGTCTATCAATCCGATGAGATTATGCTTCGGCACAAAGAGGATATGAGTTTCCTGCCGGTGGGAACAGGTCCTTACAAGGTAGATGAGGCGGGAATTGAGCGGGAGGAAAGCGGAAATGGGATTAGGCAAATCAGGTTGGTGAGGAACGAAAGATATTGGGGGAAACAGCCCTATATCGATGCCATACTGGCCCGGATTTATCATGATGAGATGAAGGTAAGGCAGGCCTTTTATGATGGGGAGATAGACTTGATGAACGTTATGCCTACCGTCATTAACCCCTATCCGAGGGAAGAGGATGCAAGGGTTCACCGGTATCTCACGCGCAATTACGAATTTTTGGCGTTCAACATGAGCCATCCGGTATTGAGCGATGTTAGCGTGAGAAAAGCCATCGCTTATGCCCTGGATAGGAAAGATATCATTTTCAAGGTGTATTTGAACAACGCAGAAGCTGTGGATGTTCCCATTCCTTCCGATTCATGGCTTTACGATAGCAGCTATAGGATATATGATTGCGACCCCGATAAGGCGGTTGATCTGCTCGAGCAGGCGGGCTGGGTGCTGGACGAGGCAGATCAAACTGCCAACAATGGGCCTAATGCTCAAAATACACAGGGGCGGATTGATGAAGGACAGATGTTGGAAGAGGAAGTTGCCCAGAATGTACAGGGGCAGGCAGCACAAGGACAATTATTGAAAGACGGGGATGCAGAAAACGCTTCGTCACAAAGGCAGCAGGAGGATAATTGGGTCAGGCATAAGATGATAGGGTCTCAAAAAGCTGAGCTTAGATTTTCTATTCTGACAAACTCTGAAAATATCTTAAGAAAGGATGCCTTGGAAATAATTGCTCAGCAGCTAAAACGGGTGGGCATTGCGGTGGAGATAGAGGTTCTTCCTTGGGAGGAGCTGATGGAAAGGTTGAAAAGCGGCCGGTTTGAAGCGGTATTGACCGGCTATTATCTGGACATATTTCCGGAACTTAGGTT
>JAMNZI010000228.1 GCA_023622385.1 Bacillota bacterium
CAGCCGCATACAAAAGCACCTGGTCGAGCAGCTTCCTGTGGTTAGCTTGTATTTTCAGACTGCCTCAGTTATAACCAGCAGCAGGGTTTACGGAGTAAAGGCTCCCGGGGAGCTCAATATATACAGGGACATCGAGGAGTGGTACCTTAGCAATTAGTGACGTCTTGCAATGGCCATATTGAAACGGTTTTAAGATGGGTCGAAATGCTTTAAAAAATTCCGTCTTAAGAAAGATGAATTATCCGAAAAAATATGATAGAATATTTTCCAGCAAGGGCGAATAAAGTAAAGCTATTGTTAGGCGATTTGACGGTAGAGCGTAAGTTGCATTGCGAATACAAAAAGGAGGGATACCATGCCTATACTTGTAACAGGTGGTGCAGGATATATTGGGAGTCATGCCTGTGTGGAGCTGTTGGACGCAGGCTATGACATCGTTGTTGTGGATAACTTCTCCAATAGCAAACCCGAAGCGTTGAGGCGCGTAAAGGAGATAACGGGGAAGGATTTTAAGGTATATGCCGTTGACCTTTTGGACAGAGACGGACTTGATGAGGTATTTTCCGAGAACGACATCCAAGCCGTTATACACTTTGCAGGGCTTAAGGCCGTCGGCGAGTCTGTAGCCATACCGCTTAAGTATTATTATAACAACATTACGGGCACCATCATATTATGTGAGGTCATGCAGAAGCATGGCGTCAAAAAAATAGTCTTCAGCTCCTCTGCCACCGTATACGGCAAGCCCGAAAGCGTTCCCATAAGGGAGGATTTCCCGCTTGGCCCTACCAATCCATACGGCCGTACTAAGTACATGATAGAGGAGATTTTAAAAGATGTATATGTTGCTGATAACGATTGGAGCATTATTTTGCTACGGTACTTTAATCCTATAGGTGCTCATGAAAGCGGCAAGATAGGGGAGGACCCCAACGGCATACCCAACAACTTGATGCCCTATATAACTCAGGTAGCTGTAGGAAAGCGGGAAAAGCTGTATGTATTTGGCAACGATTATGATACCCACGATGGTACAGGTGTGAGGGACTATATCCATGTGGTGGATTTGGCAAAAGGGCATCTGAAGGCATTGGAGAAGGTCATGAAGGACAAAGGCGTGGATGTGTACAATCTGGGAACGGGCGTGGGGTACAGCGTGCTCGATGTGGTCAAGACTTTTGAAAGGGTTAACGGTGTAAAGATACCCTATGTCATCACCGGAAGAAGGCCTGGGGATGTGGACAAATGCTACGCCGATCCCACGAAGGCGCATAAGGAACTGGGTTGGAAAGCCGAGAAAAACCTTGAGGACATGTGCAGGGATTCGTGGAACTGGCAGAAGAACAACCCCAATGGGTATGAGGAATAAATTGGCTGTATGTTCAAGCGATGTGGGTCTATGACGTAATTATAAAAACGGCTGATATTTTTCTCAAAGGATAGGACGTGAAAGTACGATGCAGGCAATAGTGAAAAAGAGGATACCGGCACTGGTGTCATGGACCCTTGTAATTGTATGGATGGCCGTAATTTTCTCATTTTCGGCTCAACCTGCGCATGAATCCGATGGCCTTAGCAAAAGCGTGATCCTGTTTATCATTGGGCTGGCCAAAAGGGTTATGCCTTTGTCTGACCTGGCCGTGGATATAGCGACCCTAAACCATTTGATTAGAAAGGTAGCCCATTTTACGGTTTATCTTGTACTGGGCGTTTTAACTGTAAACTCGCTGAAGGCAAGCGGCGTTCCGATATTTAAAGCGGCTATATGGGCTTTGGCCATCTGTATTGTATACGCTGCTACCGATGAGATACACCAGATGTTTGTGCCGGGCAGGTATGCGCAGGTGAAAGATGTCCTCATAGATTCTGTGGGGGCAGTTGTGGGGATTTGTGGATATTATAGCGTTATGAAAGCTTAATTAAATTTAGCGGCTGGTGCACGCAAAGCAGTGCACCAGCACTAGATTTTGGGGATTTTGAATTGTGGGAATAAATAGATTGGAGAATAATTTTTATAGGGGGTATCCGAGATAAGCAAAATCATACTGTTGTTTAAGAAAATTGCAAAGAGGTTGAAATTGGTAAGTAGGTTGAGATTCAATTCCATTAAGCACAGATTAATTTTTTTATTGGGAATCAGTACCATACTAAGTTTTATATTTTCTGCAATAGTCTCCTATAATTCGATTATTTCTATTCAACGCAATAAGATAAATACGGCTATATTGTCCACTTTGGAACGCCTTACCGATCAATTGGACAGGGATTATTACAGCATAATGCAGATTACCCAACAGATGATGCCACAGGGGCATATAGGCAGCGATGTGGATGAATACTTTTTTACCACTCAGCCTTATGATAAATCGGTACTGATACGTAGAATATCTAAAAACTTCGAGCTCATTACCTACCCATATCCTAATGTGGTCCTTGCTATGTATTACAATCCCGAAGATGATGCTGTCTTATTTTATAACCTTCCACCGGTTAAAAAATTTTCCTTGGAAAACCTACCAAGATTAAAACAGCATTTAGAAATAACCTATCATACCTTTCATCCATCTATATACAGATTTGGAGATCAACAGGTTATCTCAGTGATACGCACAGCTTTGTTCTCAAACAATGCCAGCATGATGATTTACGTTGAAGCAAGAAGCGATATCAAAAAAAATTTAGATATGCTTTTTAACGCTCAGCGCATGAATTATATATTTTTACAGATAGATGAAAATAAAGAGATAAAGTATAGCAGTTCTCCGAGCATTTTTAAGGTAGGCCAGAAATTTGATTTGGGTTCCCAAGAGCCAACGGGAAGGATTAATGGTTATATATGGAATCAAATGAAGAGCCAACATGGTTTTACCAATATAATTTTGGTGCCAACAAATAGTTATAATCGTGAACTTTATGCATGGAGTACCACCATGGTACTGGTTATATTTGTTATTCTGTTCTTCGTGGCTTTGATGGGAGTAATGCTGTATCAATTGATCTATAAGCCTTTATATTTGTTCGAACGCGAGATGGAAGAAGTCGGTAAGGGCAATATGGAAATGATAGACTATCACATCGATATAGAAGAGTTCGATCGAATGTTTGATAAATTTAATGCCATGAAGATGCAGATCCAAGCTCTCATGCGCGATATAGAGAAGAAGGAGAAACAGCGCCATGCCCTAGAAGTGGAAAAATTGTATTATCAAATTAACCCCCATTTTTTGATGAACGCGTTGAATTCCGTGCATTGGATGGCCGTTATTAACAAGCAGCACGACATAAGCAACTATATATCAAAACTCAATTATATTCTAAGCTACAGCTTAGGGAAGACGGATCAAGATACCACCCTTAGGACCGAAATAAAGATGCTTCAGACATATCTGGATTTGCAAAAGATGCGGTATGACTTTGAAGCCTTTGTAAACGTGGTAGAAGGCGATTATCTGGATACCCAAGTACCAAGGCTTATATTACAGCCTTTGGCAGAGAATGCCATTTGCCATGGGCTTGATCAGAATGGTATACTAACTGTAAATGTATTACCGGATTATCAAGATAAGATGATTAAAGTGATTATTCAAGACAATGGTAAGGGGTTGGATTCACAAATTCTGGAAACCATCCGTGACAAAGGCAGTTGGAATAATGGGGCGTTTGGCCGTGGTATAGGTTTACGGTATGTCTATCTTATGCTTGAATCTTTTTATGGGGATCGCGCTTCAATGGTTGTTGAGAGTAAGCCTCAGAAGGGAACGACGGTCAAGCTCTTCTTACCATTGTGCAAAAGGAGGCCGAGATGATGATCCGCGTATTGATAGTCGAAGATGACAAACTGGCGCGCAAAGGGCTTATTTCAATGATGCCCTGGGATTCGTATAACATGAAAGTTGTGGGAGACGTGCCCAATGGTGCAAAAGCCTTGGACTTTCTTGCCAATAATCCGGTGGATTTAATGTTTGTTGACCTTGCAATGCCCGTGATGTCCGGGATAGAGCTGATGGAAAGGGTACGGGATATGTATCCCAACGTCAATTTTGTTGTATTGACGTTTCACGAAAATTTTGAATACGTACAAACAGCACTTCGTTTGGGTGCATTGGATTATATATCTAAGGCAGAGCTGGAATCCGAAAATTATGATCAAATTTTTCAGCGCATTCTACACAAGCTGAAGGAGAGAAGGGGGTCGACTACTTTTAGCACCGACGGCCATGGTGAGGCCAGTATGGATGCTGAGGTGTGGGAAGAGATAAAACACAGCTGGTACCAGCTATATTGGCTGTATGACGATGAGGTATTTGAGGAGTTGTGCTCACGGATAGAAAAGAACAATGTTCCGGTACGTTATGTAGAGCAGCTATTTATAAAGCTTTTGGTGATGATTGAATTGGCCACTGGATTTAAGAATGAAACTATGCCGGATATCAAGGATATTAAGAGTGCGCTCCAGTGGATGAGGAATTTCAGACAGTCTTTATATTACAAAGCTTTGCAAACCAGGGACCTGAGCAGTATAGCTGTGTGTATGATGAAAGCCAAAGCTTTTGTGCGGGAAAATATTGGCGAGAAAATTCGCCAGGAGGATGTGGCTTCCCACATTAATATGAGCAGGAGCTATTTTTCACAGGCATTTAAGAAAGTGGTGGGGATTACATTCAATGAGTATCTAAAGAAGGAGAGGGTTGCTGTAGCCAAGAAGCTGCTGATTGAGTCAAACCGATCATTGGCCAGCATAGCTCAGGCTGTAGGCTATGAGGATGTCAAGTATTTTAACCATGTATTTCACGAACTGGTTGGTATGCATCCGTTGGAATATAGGCAAAAGTTTTCTTCATACAGCGACAATTGTTAGATGTATAGATAACAATAATCCCCTTGTCGCCGCAAGCCTGCTTAAATGTGTTATAAACATATAACAATACACCATTTACTAGTATATTTTTCTTTAATATGATTAAGATATAAATCAAAACGCTCGAAGGCTTGCGAGTTTTCGAGTTATATAAATAATAATTAGAAAGGGGAGTTAGATTGATTAAAAAATTAATAGCCATCATGTTAATTTGTGTGTTGGCATTGATGAGCGTGGCTTGTTCTTCAGGGAACAAAACCCCAGGCTCTGATGCCGACAAAAATCCTCCATCAAGCAATGAATCAGGAAGCACACCAGAAGAAAGTGACTCCTCGGAGAACGAATCCGGGGGAGATCCGGCATTTATGAAATTCCCCAAACCGGTAGATGTGCATATTGGCATGAGCGTCTCGCCGGTTGACAAGACGCTACCTGCGGGTGACAGCGCACAGGATAATCAGTATACCCGTTATCTACGGGAAAACTTCAACATCAACGTCATTGTGGATTGGACCGCAGCAGAAGGTGAGAACTACAACCAGAAAGTCAGCCTATCAATTGCTTCTGGCGATCTCCCGGACGGATTGATCGCAAATGATCGTACCTATATGGTGAGAGCTGCGAAATCAGGATTGCTTTATGATATTACCGATTTATTTGATAAGTATGCGTCTGAGCAGGTAAAAGAGATTGTAGCTAGCACTGGCGGTCGTGCTATGGAGAATGCCAGCTATAATGGCAGGATGGTTTCCCTCCCCAATATTACCGTTGATACTGATGGTGTATATGTAATGATGATACGCAAGGATTGGCTGGACAAATTAAACCTTCC
>JAMNZI010000227.1 GCA_023622385.1 Bacillota bacterium
TGTTGAAATGGCTTTTCAGTTGCTCATAGTTTATCTGCATCAACCTTTCAAGGTAATCAAACAGCCCTATATCTTTGAAAATCCATGAGACAAACTGCACGCCGACATTCTCCAGCGAATTAAACATCTTTATATATTCTCCGATCTTCTTTTTCTTGATCCTGGCGAAATACTCCACATCCCAGGGGTCCTGCTTTAGCTTCTCTATCTCCTGGTAAACCATATCCACAACTCTTTCCGGATCGGGCGACTCCCCTCCCATCATTATATGGCCGTAATCCTTCTCTCCTGTATATCCAGCGCTGAAGGTCAGGTCAATCAAGCCTTCTTCATACATCTTGCTGTACAGGTCAGAGCTTTGGCCTACCAGCATGTCCACCATGATATCGTTGAGTATCATCTTGTCAAGCAAAGCCTGCCCTTGCTGTCCTACCTCAATATCTTTGAACCCCAGCATAAACAGCGGGCGTGGCACCGGCAACTTGTCCTTTACCATTGAGGCAGCTACCTCGGTAGGTTCGCTGGGATATACCTTCTTTATTTGCCCCTGTTTTGGTATGCCCTTACCAGCAAAATAGCGCTCAACCTGCTCTACAACCCTATCGGCATCTACATCTCCCGCCACAAACAGCACCATATTAGACGGATGATAAAATGTCTCATAACACTTGTATAACATGTCCTTGGTTATTTTTTGTATGGATTCCACTGTCCCGGCAATATCGTTCTTTACAGGATGATTGTGGTACAATCCTTTCAGTAAATTGAAGAACACGCGCCAGCTTGGATCATCTTGATACATGACTATTTCCTGGGTAATGATGCCTTTTTCCTTCTCCACCGTCTGGTCTGTAAAATAAGGTGTCCCCACAAAATTGAGAAGCACATCAAGGCACTCATAAAAGTTTCCCGTGGATGTAAAGTGATAAGCCGTAGCGTTAAAGCTGGTAAAAGCGTTTGGACTGGCGCCCAGCTTTGAAAAGGCGTCAAATACGTTCCCCTCTTCCTGCTCAAACAGCTTATGTTCCAAGAAATGCGCAATGCCCTCCGGCATCTTTGTAGGCTCATCCTGGCCGGGTATTACAAACTGATTGTCATTAGAGCCATAATTGGTAGCGTAAATAGCAAATTGTTTTTGATAACCTTTCTTAGGTAACACGTATACATTTAACCCGTTTTTTAATTTTGAATGTATTAATTTTTCATTCAATACATCATTTTTAATTTCCCTTTTCATGGACAACATATCCCCTCTTTCTATTTCTCAAAAAATAGACGGTATCCAATTTGACCTTGTCGGCAACTCTCACCACCTGATCCACTGTGACGCTCTTTATTCTCTCTATCAGCTCCTCCACGGTGATATCGGAATCCATAACGCTATTGCCTAGATAATAATCGATAAGCTGAGATGGCTGGTCCATGCTTCCCTTAAGCGAAGTCACCAGCGCATTTATCGCTCCTTCGAATTCCTGCGGGGTTATTTGCCCTTTCGCTATGGCATCAAGCTGTTCCATTATTATATTTACCGTCTGGTCATACTTGTCAAAATCAATACCGGCACCGATGAACATAAGGCCTTTAAACTTCTCCAGCCGTGCAAAAGCATAGTAAGCCAGGCTTGCTTTTTCCCTTACATTTATGAACAGTTTAGAGTGAGGACCACCACCTAAAATGCTGCTATACACTAATAAGGGGAAATATTCCTCGTCGGCAGCGTTTATATTGGTTCTAAACCCCATAGCTAACTTGCCCTGGTTTACATCCATTTCCTCCGTCACAGTTTTGGGCACCACCTGCAGCTTCTTATAGACAGTTTTAGGTATGGTGGTTATCCCTTTTCTCTCCATCGTAGAAAAGCTCTGCTCAACAAGAAGCCTCACTTTTTCAGGCTGTATATCTCCCACCACAAAGATGTCCAATGGGCTGGACTGTATGGTGTCACGGTACACGCTATACAGCTTGGAGTCATCAAGGCTTTCCAGTTTATCTATGTCACCGAAAACATACCTGCTGTACTTTTCACCCTTGCACATCTCCTGGGCGCATCTCTCCAGGCTGTACTGAATTTTGTCATTGACCAGCGACCTTATTCTATTTTTCATATTTTCCTTTTCCTGGGCGACATAGTCCTTTTTAAAAACACCATCTTCCAGTACGGGGCGATTGATCACCCGATTTAGAAAATAAAAAGCCTGTGCCAGTATCCCCTGTTCTGCCAGGTAATCATCGTTTACCACTTCCATGGAAAACTTAAGTAGCTGCCTCTCGCCCTTCTTTTGCACTCCCACGTCAAACAAAGCCCCATACAGGCTCTCCAGATGCCTCTCGATATCCTTCAAAGTCTCAAAGCCCTCACATCCACGCTTTAGTACCGCGGGAATCAAGGCGTTGTAAGTATAATCCTCATCCAGGTCTCTGTGGAAACAAAAGCTTATAGTAACGGTTTTAAACTTCTTTGTAGGCAAAACCCTCAGCCTTATACCTTTACCTACGTCTAGATTCTCCATGTGCATATCTTTATAACCTCCTTATTAGCGGCAGTAAAGCCTCCTAAAAACCTGTTTTTCTTACGTAGGATGCCCATCTCCTCATTAAATTCGCTACTGCTTGTACATCTTCCTTACATGAAAAAGCGAATTCAGCCTGTATTGTTATCGCACTTTCCCTCACCTTTTTGCTCGTAAACCCTAGTTATAAACTAAACGCCCTTCCACCAGTAGAGCATATGGCTCTTACCCTTTGCAACCCAATGATATTCATCATCCCATTAAAGCTCCTCTTTCCTACCTTTATATTTCGCTTTGAGGCCCAAAAATCCTCTAAGAATTATTATTCTTTATGGGAATTTTTATATGCTAAATACACCATACAACACTAAAGTATTGCATATTTACTCAATATTCACTATACTAATTCCTATAAATATGATAACCATTTTTCGAATTTTAGAACCTTTAAAAAATTACAGGTTTTAAAGGTCTCGAATCATGCCAATGTAATGTTGAAGTAAATTTTGAGGAAGGGGAAACCTATGTGTGAACAAATCAAACAGATCGGTATGAGGATCAAAGAATTGAGGGAAATCTCGGGCATTTCAGAAGAGGATATGGCCCGACAGTTCAATATCCCTCTCGAACTGTATAAAAAATATGAAAACGGCGAGGCGGACATACCTGTAAGTTTTCTATATCAGGTGGCAAATCAATTTAACGTGGAACTCACAGCTATCCTGACTGGTGAAGAACCACGCCTGCGCATCTACTCTCTGGTAAGAAAAGGTAAGGGACTAGAAGTGGAGAGGAGAAAAGAATACAAATACCAGAGCCTTGCCTACAACTTTGCCCATAAAAAGGCCGAGCCATTTTTGGTCACCGTCGAGCCAAAACCCGAAGACCAGCTAATAGCCCTAAACTCCCATCCCGGCCAGGAATTCAACTATATCCTTGAAGGGACCCTTAAGGTGGTAATAGACGACCATGAGCTGATACTCAATGAGGGCGATTCTCTGTTCTTTGACGCCAGTTTCAAGCACGGCATGAAAGCATTAAACGGCAAGCCGGCAAAATTTTTAGCTATTATACTGTAATGTAATCGGGCCGAAGGATAGGGCAGATATGCTAAACTTAAATCAGCCAGCAAATCGGCTATTTAAACATACAACTAGCGGCGATAATGTAGGCCTTGACCTCAAAGATCTCAAAGATAATAGTAGCCAGAGAGATCACACCTTCCATAAAGCCATCAAGTCGCTAAAAAACTTATATGCTGCTTAAAGCTTTAAATGAAGCAGCAACTAAACCAAATAAACGTAAAAAGGAGTAATGCAAATGTTGCTGGAAAGATTTGTTTCAGGGAATTTTACGTCTTACAAGGACTTCGTACAAAATTTTAAAATAAACGTTCCCGACAATTTCAACTTTGCTTATGATGTGGTAGACGAGCTAGCCAAACTCTGCCCCAACAAAACGGCCATAGTATGGTGCGACGATAATGGAGGAGAAGAGTTTTTTTCCTTTGAACAGATAAAACGCTATGCCGATAAGACGGCCAATTTTTTTAGATCGTTGGGAATAAAAAAAGGCGATAAGGTAATGCTCATACTGAGAGGACGCTACGAGTTCTGGTTTTGCCTGCTTGCGCTCCACAAGCTTGGGGCCATAGCGGTACCGGCCACCCACCTGCTCACCGCCAAGGATATCGTCTACCGCAACAACGCCGCCGGCATCAAGATGATTGTGGCCTTAAATGAACCTCTGGTGCTCGAGCATGTGGACCAGGCTCATCCTCAGTCGCCCTCCCTCCAATACAAAGTACTGGTTGGAGGCCGAAAAGAAGGGTGGATAAGCTATTATGAAGGAATAGACAGCGCTCCGTCATGCTTTGAACGTCCCACAGGAGAGCAGGCGACAACCAACGAAGATATATCCCTGTTATACTTTACCTCAGGCACCACTGGATATCCCAAAATGGTACAGCACACTTTTACCTACCCTCTTGGCCACATAGTGACAGCTAAATATTGGCAAAACGTGCAGGACGGCGGCCTTCACTATACGGTAGCCGATACCGGTTGGGCAAAGGCGGTATGGGGCAAGATATACGGCCAGTGGATATGCGGAAGTGCGGTATTCGTATACGACTACATCAAATTTGACCCTAAACGCCTTCTCCAGATGATTGAAAAGTACAAAGTCACCACCTTCTGCGCTCCGCCTACCATATACCGCTTCCTCATCAAGGAGGACTTATCCCAATATAACCTGGAAAGCCTAAAATATTGCGTTGTGGCAGGAGAACCGTTAAACCCCGAAGTATACTATCAGTTCCTCAAAGCCACCGGCATCAAGCTGATGGAAGGCTATGGGCAGACCGAGCTTACCGTAACCATAGCCACCTTCCCTTGGATGGAACCAAAGCCTGGTTCAATGGGCAAACCCGCGCCGGGGTATGATATAGATATAGTTGATGAAAACGGGCATCCCTGCGACATCGGTGAAGAAGGCCAGATAGTCATTCGTACCCATAGCAGCAAGCCCGTTGGGATGTTCGGCGGATATTATAGGGATCCCGAGCGTACGAAAGAGGTGTGGCACGACGATGTTTACTACACTGGCGATATGGCATGGCGCGATGAAGATGGCTATTTCTGGTTTGTGGGCCGCGCAGATGATGTCATAAAGAGTTCCGGGTATAGGATAGGCCCCTTTGAAGTGGAAAGCGCTCTCATGGAACACCCGGCGGTTTTAGAGTGCGCGGTCACCGGCGCTCCTGACCCCATAAGAGGACAGGTTGTAAAAGCGACCATAGTTTTAGCAAAAGGATACAAGCCCTCTCATGAGCTGATAGAGGAGCTTCAAAACCACGTAAAGACCACCACCGCACCTTATAAATACCCCAGAATAATCGAGTTTGTGGACGAGCTTCCCAAAACCATCAGCGGTAAGATACGCAGAGTGGAGATAAGGGGAAAAAACAACAGAAAATAGCCTAAAGATAAAGGGATGTTCCTGGAACATGCCAGGCAACATCCCTTTATAATATTATGCATATCAGTCCTCCACTTCCCTCGTTTATGATCCTCTGCAGCGTTTCCTGAATCTTAAACTGGACATCCTCAGGCATCCTCATGAGCTT
>JAMNZI010000209.1 GCA_023622385.1 Bacillota bacterium
GAGGTCTAGAAGCTCAGCAGCTTCTCTGATGGTTATGACTTTGTCGATTGTTTGGTTTATGACTCTTAAACGAGTCATTTCTTTTTGTGTCATGTTGAATATCTCCTTCCTCATATATGACATTATATCAGAATAATTTCAATATGACATTATCACAGAATAACAACACAATTTTAAAAAAACCTATTGACAACAGCTCCGGCACTTGATAAAATATCCCTCAAATTCACAAAAGACCCGGCGGCAGGCTGCTTTTCCATAAAAGGAAGTTCTGTTGTCGGGTGTTGTTATAATTATTGATTGTTAAATAATAAACTATTCAACTCAAAATACACGTAAAATTTTTTGATTTTGCTATATGTTGTTTATTGGTGGCCACTGTGAACAAAATAAGGTTAAACTCTAGGATTAGAGAGAAATTGTTCTTTGAAATCGCATAAGGGTTTTTATAGGGTTTATCATGTACTGCATGTACATTTATGAAAATATTTCGTTGACACAAAAATCCGATGACGGAGATACAAGACCTGTTGCAGCTATCTTCAGAGAGCCGGTGGATGGTGCGAACCGGTGGGCGGATAGGTTGTATGCTCGCTCCCGAGGAGAAAGCCTGAAAGGGGCGGCCTTAAGATGAACTATTAAAAGCTGCCTTCAGTAGGGCTTTACGGGTGGTCCCGTTATAGGCCAGGGTTTGTTAGAACCTGGTAAGGCTTTGTACCGTGAGGTACAGGCAAAGTAGGGTGGTACCACGAAAGAGAACCTTTCGTCCCTTCGGGGGCGAAAGGTTTTTTGTATATTTTAACATCATAGTTGATGAACTTTTGACCTATCAAGGGAAGGAGGTATGAAATTGAAGCACATATTAGGCGTGCTAGTAGCCAATCAACCAGGCGTTCTATCAAAGGTGGCAGGGCTTTTCAGCCGCAGGGCCTTTAACATTGAAAGTCTAGCGGTAGGCGTGACGGAGGATCCTAACATCTCTAGGATGACCATAGTGGTAGATGGAGATGAAAAGGTGATTGAACAGGTAGCAAAGCAGCTCAACAAATTGATCGATGTCATAAAGGTGGCTGATATAGCGGAGGATTCGGTAACCAGGGAGCTTGCTTTGATAAAGGTCCAGGTAAATCCTGGAAGCAGAAACGAAATAATTCAGATCGTCAACGTATTCAGGGCTCAGGTTGTGGATATAAGCAAGGATTCCATGATTATCGAAATAACCGGCGATGAGAAAAAGGTAGATGCACTCCAGGAGATGCTCAAGGACTTTGGGATAAAGGAAATGGTCCGTACGGGTATCATAGCCGTTGACAGGGGAAACAAACTTATTAAAGATGAAAATTTATAAAAATTTACAATGTGAAGGGGGAATAAGTAATGGCAAAGCTATATTATGATCAGGATGCCAATCTAGAATTATTGAGCGGTAAGAAAGTGGCCGTAATAGGCTACGGCAGCCAAGGCCATGCTCATGCGCTCAACCTCAAGGACAGTGGGGTTGATGTGGTGGTAGGCCTGTATAAGGGCAGCAAGTCATGGAAGCTGGCCGAGGAAGCCGGGCTTAAAGTTATGGAAGCCGCTGAAGCTGCAAGGCAGGCTGACATAATCATGATTTTAATTCCCGATGAGAAGCAGCCAAAGCTGTATAAAGAGAGCATAGAACTCAACCTTGAAGAGGGCAACATGCTCATGTTTGCTCACGGGTTTAACATCCATTTTGGCCAGATTACTCCTCCAGAGTATGTGGATGTGGCCATGGTGGCACCCAAAGGGCCAGGGCACACTGTGCGCAGCCAATACCAGGAGGGCAAAGGGGTGCCCTGTTTGATAGCCGTTCACCAGGACTATTCCGGTAGAGCTAAAGACCTTGCTTTGGCCTATGCAAAAGCCATAGGCGGTACGCGGGCTGGCGTGCTGGAGACCACTTTCAAGGAGGAGACCGAGACCGACCTGTTTGGCGAACAAGTGGTGCTGTGCGGCGGCCTTTCAGAGCTTATTAAAGCAGGGTTTGAAACGCTGGTGGAGGCAGGGTATCAGCCGGAGTGCGCATATTTTGAATGTTTACACGAGCTAAAGCTTATAGTGGACCTGATCAATCAGGGTGGCTTAAGTTACATGAGATATTCCATAAGCGATACGGCCGAATTTGGCGATTATACGACTGGCAAGAGAATTATAACCGAGGAGACGCGCAAGGAGATGAAGAAGGTTTTGGCCGAGATACAGGATGGTACTTTCGCCAAAAAGTGGATACTAGAAAATCAGGCTAACCGTCCGCACTTTAACGCCATGCGAAAGAGGGAACAGGAGCATCCTATAGAAAAGGTGGGTAAGGAGCTCAGGAAAATGATGCCGTGGATTGAGAATAAATGATAAAGGGGGATGCATGTGCCAAAAAAAGTATATATATTCGATACAACCCTTCGAGATGGAGAACAATCGCCGGGTGTGAGTTTAAATGTTCACGAGAAACTAGAAATAGCCAGGCAGCTTGAGCGCCTTGGAGTTGATGCCATAGAGGCGGGATTTCCTGTTGCATCTAAAGGCGATTTTGAGGCCGTAAAGGCCATAGCGCAAAATGTCAGAAGACCGGTTATAGTAGCACTGGCTCGTGCTGTGAAACAGGATATAGACAGGGCTTGGGAAGCCATTAAATACGCTGCGCGGCCACGCATTCATACTTTTATCGCTACCTCGGATATTCACATGAAGTATAAGCTGAAAATGGAACCTGAGGATGTATTGAAAAGGGCTGTAGAAATGGTATCCTATGCGAAATCCCTATGCCAAGATGTTGAGTTTTCCCCTGAGGATGGGACCAGAACTAGACCAGAGTTTCTCTTTAGAGTGCTGGAGGCTGTCATAGATGCTGGCGCTACCGTCATCAACATACCGGATACGGTGGGCTATGCCATGCCTGAGGAGTTTGGTGCACTCATAAGGAGCATCAGGGAGAACGTACCAAACATTGATAAGGCAATGTTAAGCGTACATTGCCACAATGACTTAGGGCTAGCGGTGGCCAACTCCCTTGCTGCTATTAGAAATGGAGTTCAGCAGGTCGAGTGTACCATAAACGGATTGGGAGAAAGGGCCGGAAATGCCGCTCTTGAAGAAATTGTCATGGCCATTAAAACCAGGAGCGATTATTTTGACTATTATACCGATATAGTGACTGAACAGATATACCGTACCAGCACCATGGTCAGCCATTTAACCGGCATGTATGTCCAACCCAATAAAGCTATCGTGGGTGCTAATGCCTTTGCCCATGAGTCGGGAATCCACCAACACGGTGTGTTGAGCAATCGTCAGACTTACGAAATTATGACGCCGGAATCCATTGGGTTAAAGCAGAGCCAGATGGTGCTGGGCAAACACTCGGGGCGCCATGCCTTTGAGGAAAGGTTGAAAGAGCTGGGTTTTACCAATCTTACCTCTGAGGAGATAAATGCTGCCTTTGAGAAATTTAAAGACCTAGCAGATAAGAAAAAGTACGTGATGGATAAAGATATAGAGGCCCTTGTGAATGAAAAGGTGTTGAAAGTGCCCGACACATACGAATTGGAGTATTTCCACATATCCAGCGGCAATACCTCCATTGCTACGTCTACCGTAAAGATCAGACAAGACAAAGAGATATTTGAGGAAGCGGCGTGTGGAGATGGGCCGGTGGATGCTACCTTCAAAGCCATTGATCGAGCCATTGGTATAGAGATTACCTTGATGGATTATTACCTGAGGGCGGTGACCAGCGGTAAGGATGCCCTAGGAGAAGTGACGGTAAAAATAGGCAAGAACGGGAATGTATACATTGGCCGAGGGCTTAGCACCGATGTCATAGAAGCCAGCGCTAAAGCGTATATAAATGCGATAAATAGGATGGTTATGGACCAAAACAACAAGAATGGAAACAATACCAAGGAAAAAGGCGTTTAAATTCATGTTTGGCATAGCACTTGCGGACATCAGCGTTTTAAAGAATGCGCAGAGCTGATGGATGAAGCAAGTAAAACTATTTGCTCATTTAAATTTTTTATATATGTTATTGCAATAAGATTCAGTTATGATTAGAATAATAAACAAAAAACTTCAGGGAAAAAGGAGTTGATGGAGAGATGGGAATTATGTAAGCGGTAAAAAGATTTTTATTTACGATTCTACTTTAAGGGATGGGGCTCAGGCTGAAGGGATTTCATTTACCGTAGGGGACAAACTAAAAATAGCCAAAAAGCTGGATGAATTTGGCGTGGATTATATCGAGGCGGGGAATCCTGGTTCCAATCCCAAAGATGTTGAATTTTTTGAAAGGGTCAAAGATGTTGAGTTTACCAATGCCAAGCTGGTGGCATTTGGCAGCACGCGAAGGGCTGGCATAAAGCCAAATGAGGACGCAAATTTGGCCGCTCTGCTGCGAAGTGGAACTGCTGTGGTGGCTATATTCGGTAAAAGCTGGGATTTTCACGTCACCGATGTCATTAGAACTACCCTGGATGAAAATCTCAACATGATATATGATTCAATTGCTTACATGAAGCAAAACGGCAAAGAGGTAGTATTCGATGCCGAACACTTCTTTGATGGGTATAAAGCAAATCCCAATTATGCTTTAAAAACCCTTGAGATAGCTGTGCAGGCCGGCGCTGACTGGCTTGTATTGTGCGATACCAACGGAGGGTCATTCCCGTCTGAAATTGCCGAGATTGTAAAAACAGTAGTGAACAGATTTTCATCAATTCCCATAGGCATACACTGCCACAATGACGGTGGAATGGCGGTTGCCAATTCTATAATGGCGGTGGAGCAAGGAGCAGTCCAGGTGCAGGGTACTTTTAACGGATATGGCGAGCGCTGCGGCAATGCCAACCTGTGTACCATCATTCCCAATCTGCAGCTTAAACGCAATTTTTACTGTGTTCCGCCGCAAAGCATAACAGGATTGGCCAGCGTGTCACGCTATATAAGCGAACTGGCCAACATGGCACCCAATGAACGCGACCCTTATGTGGGCAACTGTGCCTTTGCCCATAAAGGGGGTATGCATGTAGATGCTATCCTTAAAAATCCCGCTTCCTTTGAACACGTTCCACCTGAGGCAGTGGGGAATGAGAGGCGCATATTGATGTCTGAGGTGGCGGGGCGCAGTGCCATACTGGGCAAGATTCAAAAGGTGGCACCATGGGTGACAAAGTCATCGCCTGAAGTGCAAAGGATAATGGATGAGCTCAAGCGCTTAGAGCACGAAGGTTACCAGTTCGAGGGGGCCGAAAGCTCATTTGAGCTATTGGTAAGGAGAGCCCTGGGCAAGAATCATAAGTTATTTGAGGTAAAAGATTTCCGCGTGCTATGTGAGGAGCCCTGGCAGGGAGATTATAGCGCTTCTGCTATTATTAAAGTGAGAGTAGACGGGGTTGAGGAGGTTACGGCTGCCGAAGGTGATGGTCCGGTGAATGCCCTGGATAAGGCGCTGCGTAAAGCTTTGGGAGTTTTCTATCCTCAGCTTAAGAAGATGCGCCTTACCGATTACAAGGTTCGAGTGCTTGATAC
>JAMNZI010000055.1 GCA_023622385.1 Bacillota bacterium
GATGCACCTGCCATCGTTGTCTATAAGAGCCATCTGCCTGGGGGTTAGCGTAAATGTAACAGTAGTGGACTCACCAGGCTGAAGCTTAACCCGTGAAAACCCTTTCAGCTCATGAATAGGTACATCCACCGATGCTTCCAGGTCCTTTAGATACATCTGCACCACTTCATCCCCAGCCATATTCCCGGTGTTCTTCACATCCACCGAAACGGTAAGGGCCTCTCCTGCCTCTATAACCTGGGCGCTCAGCTTCAAATTGCTGTACTCAAAAGTAGTATAGCTTAAACCATATCCAAAGGGATATAACGGCTCATCCTCCATGTATCTATATGTCCTGCCTTTCATGCTGTAATCGGTAAATGGCGGTAACTGCTCCACAGATTTGACAAAGGTGACGGGCAGCCTGCCTCCAGGATTGTAATCTCCAAAGAGCACATCTGCAATTGCCGTTCCACCCTCTTCTCCCGGGTACCAGGCCTGCAATATGGCTGGCACGTTCTCCTGCGCCCAGTTTATGGCCACTGGACTGCCGCTGAAAAGCACCAGCACAACCGGTTTGCCGGTGGCACATACAGCTTTCAACAATTCTTCCTGAATGTCAGGAAGAGCCAGGCTGGTTTTATCTCCTCCAGCCGTGGACCTTGCAGCGTCTCCCTCCTCGCCTTCCAACTCGGGTGATAATCCCAAACACATGATGACTACCTCTGCTCTCTGAGCAGCAGCCAACGCTTCCGCAAAACCTGAAGTAGCCTCCTGCCCCCAGTAACTGGACTGCGTACTAGTGAGCTCACATCCTTCAGCATAATACACTTTGGTTTGAGGCGAAACCTTAGCACGTATTCCCTCCAAAGCGGTTACATATTTAGAAGGCATGCCGTTGTAATTGCCTAACAGCACCCTCTTGCTGTCGGCATTGGGCCCAATTACCGCAATGGCTTTCAAATCTTTCTTGAGCGGCAACAGCCCTCCCTCATTCTTGAGCAATACCATCGACTCCCTTGCCATTTCAAGTGCCAATCTCCGGTGCTCCTCACAATCATTCACTTCATAGGGTATTTGAGCATAGGGCACCCTCTCGGGAGGATCAAACATCCCCAGCTGGAATCTAGCTTTAAAAAGCCGCCTGACGGCCCTATCTATTGCTTCCTCGGATATAAGCCCCTGTTTAACCGCATTGACCAAGCTTTCAAACTCCCTGCCACAACAAAGATCACAACCGGCATTAACAGCCAGCGCTGCCGATTCCTCCGGAGTGTTGGTTACCTTATGGTGAGCATGAATGTCATGAATGGCCCCGCAATCGGACACAACATAGCCATCAAATCCCCATTCATCCCTTAAAATCTTTTGAAGCAGCGTTGGGCTGGCACAGCACGGTTCGCCGTTAGTACGGTTATACGCGCCCATTACGGATGCTGCTCCACCTTCCTTTACACATTCCTTAAAAGCAGGCAGATATGTTTCCCTCAAATCCTTTTGGCTGACCCTGGCATCAAATGAATGGCGCAAAGGTTCAGGACCGCTATGTACCGCAAAATGTTTCGGGGTAGCCACCGTCTTCAAATATTTAGGATGATCCCCCTGTAATCCTTTTACAAATGCTACACCCATCCGACCAGTCAAATGAGGGTCTTCACCATAGGTTTCCTGGCCCCTTCCCCACCTGGGATCGCGGAATATGTTTATGTTAGGCGACCAAAATGTCAATCCCTTATAAATACCTCTATCGCCCTGGCGCGCAAACTCATGATGCTTGGCTCTAGCCTCATCGGAAATGGCACACGCAACCCTATAAAGAAGCTTATCGTTAAACGAAGCCGCCATCCCGATAGCCTGCGGAAATACGGTAGCAATCCCTGCCCTGGCCACGCCATGGAGGCATTCATTCCACCAGTTATATTCGGGAATCCCCAAGCGCGGGATGGCCGATGAAGCATATATCATCTGCGAAATTTTTTCCTCAAGCGTGAGGTGCGAAACCAGGTCATCCACCCTTTTTTCTAAAGGCTGATCAGGATCAAGGTAGATAGGAGTAGTACCGTTTTCGCCTTGTTTTACATTATGGCTCATTTCCAAACCCTCCTCATCATAATAAGCAATACGAAGCGGTTATTGGGATTACCAAAATTCGTGAGCATAGATATGTAGAAGCCCAATTTAAAACTCAAAAATATTTTACCACATTTTTAAGTACCTGTTTTACTCAATAATTTTAATTTCTTTTTTGAAAGTAGTATATCATGAAAAAAGTGCCCTGCTGCATGATGATAACGCCTTAAACCGGCCATTTAAAGCAGGACACTTATAATAGAACCATTAAATACCACAACGCTTTCCATAACAGCCAATTAACCTATGGAGGGTCTTATAAACATAAACCTTACATGACGCTTTATTTCTCATATACCGGATCAACAATGGAGCCCATAAACAGCAAGCTTCCCGTCTCGTTATCGCGTATCACGAAGAAGAATGGGCGATTTACTATCATGCTAAAATTGTCCATGGGCAAAGACGTTAAATTCACTTCTACCGAAGTTACCCCCGATGCTTCGGTACCTTGCTCATTGGTCTCTACAAAAGTCTTATGCTTTACGCTGCTTATATATACGTTAAGCCCCGGTGCAATTGGATGCATCTTTCCAAAATTGGCCCTTTCAGGATCAAATGCGATCTCCATACCCAAAGCCTTTAATGCCTCGTTGAGCTCCACTTCATACTCCAATTTAAATTTGGGCAGTCCAACTTCACCCTGGGTATCAGAGAGCGAGTTTATCCACTCCTCCCACTTTTCAACGGTTATGCTGCTACAAAACTCCATCAGATCAACGCCTTCATCGGGTAAAAATACTATCATGCTGACACGGCCATTACCATAAGGGAGGCTCACAGCCTGGAAGCTTTCCCCCTTGTAATAGGGATATTCTTCCCCGGTTTGAAACATTATTGGATGCGATTTTTGAGTTCCATTAGCTAAAAAGAATGTCTCCTCCCTGGTAAGATTGGGGTCAAACTCATTTTTCCAGTTTCCTTTGAAATACAGGGCATTTACGAGAAACATTATGGTATCGGGAGATATGGTATCTCCAACAATCTCATCGATCTTATCCTTGGTTTGCTTCTTCACCCAGTTATTTATAATTTTCGGGGCATCCGGCGAATCAAAGTCCAGCTCCTGCACCTCGGCACCGTAAAACTTCTTATTGATATTTAGAAAATCATCGTAGAAAGACATCCCCTTGCGTGCCCATAGCGAATTGGCTATGACCACTTGAATTCCGGGATCTGGATTTTGAAGGATGGTTTTCAGGTCCGCATAAGCTTTATTAAAATCCTCGATATCAATCCCCTGTACTTCTAAAGCCTTAGCCATGGCATCCTTTGTTTCCCCATCGGCTCCGTTATAAGTCATTGCCAGTGCCATAGCAATGCTTGTGGGGGAAATAAACACGTTTTTGCCCGGCTGCTGCTCAATGAGCTGTTTGAATAGTTTAAATGCAAACCTGGTATTGGCCTGTACCAACCGACCATCCACCTCTTTGGCAGGAGGAGGCAACTGAGAACTTCCAACGGAAGCTCCGCCAAACACACCCGAATCACCAAAATATTTGCCAACTGAACTGCAGGAAACGGTCATAAGCATCACCACAACCAACGATATACATATAAAAAATCTGGTAAAAATTTTCACTGCTCTTTCCCTCCCTATATCGTTTTTCGTATTCACTGTAATAGACGAGGGTATGACTTAAAAAGTTTCAATATTTTCCCGCTTTTCGAATGACGCATAATTAACAACTGAACTGAAGATACTATGACTAGCAAATTCGTGAAAGGAGTGTTGCATGTGGCACAGCTTAATCAACTGGAACTTCAAAATCTGAGACACCTAATAGGTGCCCATGAAACGGCATACCAAAAGTTACAAATGTATGCTCAGCAGGCCGATGACCCACAAATCAGACAAATGTTCCAAAAATCGGCGCAGGATGCTCAAAAAGCCAAACAACAGTTAATGTCACTATTAAGCTAAAGGAGGTCTACCCATGAAAGATAAAGACATGGTCAATGACGTACTTTCCATGCTGAAAAACAGCATAACTACCTATGCCAATGTAATCACTGAAGCCGAAAATCCTCAGTTTAGGCAAGTAATCCAACAACTTAGAAACAACTGTGAAACTTTCCAGTACGACCTTTTCAATGTAGCTAAACAAAAAGGATATTATCAACCGGCAAAACAGGCCAACCCTGCTGACATACAGGAAATACGCTCACAATTCACGATGAGCTAACCGCATATATGCAAAATAAATAGCTGGGGAGGGTTTGAAACCCTCCCCAAATTTTTTAATGTACCGGATTAAAAACCCTGTTCCTTAATCCAACGGGCACAAAGCTCCGTCCAGCTGCTTACAGAAGGTTCTTCCAATGCTAACCCCAAACCATGTGGACCATGAGGATATATATGCAATTCAAATGGTACGCCACATCGTCTCAATGCCCCAGCAAACAATAAGCTGTTTTCCACCGGAACCACTTGATCATCAGCAGTATGCCATATAAATGTAGGAGGTGTGTCCGACGATACATGGAGCTCATTGGATAAAAACCTTCTCATATCGTCTGATGGATTATCCCCTAACAAGCTTACCATTGACCCATGATGACGATATTCGCCAAAAGTTATAACGGGATAACACAGTATCATAGCATCGGGTCTGCAAGTAACCTTATCAATTGGATCCTCGGCATCAAGACATCCAAAATCAAAATGAGTACCTAAAGTAGATGCCAGATGCCCACCTGCCGAAAAACCCATTACGCCAATGCGATTGGGAACAATATGCCAATCAATCGCATGGTAACGCACAAAGCGCATCGCTCGTTGTATGTCCATAAAAGGATACGGATACCTGTAAGAAGGAGCAACACGATAGTTAAGCACAAAAGCCGAAATTCCAATACTGTTTAACCACAATGCTACAGGTTCGCCCTCATGAAAAGCCCTTGTAACATAGCCCCCTCCGGGACAAATGATGATTGCGCCATGATTGCCACCGTCATTGACTATATAAGGTACAATGCTCGGTATATCTTCTTTTGTGCAGCCCTTTGCTCCAGGCGCACCATTAGGCCAAAGCAGCATTTCTTTCATAAATCGATCCTCTCCTCGGGTCATTTTAATCTTTTACCATATTGAAAACATAAATATTATAATACAAACTTGATATAATTCACACCCTCAAAATGGTAAAATAATAAGTGCTTTATGGTATAAACCAAAAAAGGGGTGTTTATTTTTCTGGCAAATCCTGTAAAATAAAAACCGATATCAATTTAAGGTTGACATTTCAAAATAAATGGTTTAAAATGAATGTGCATTGAGATGTGCCCGTAGCTCAGTTGGATAGAGTGTCTGACTACGAATCAGAAGGTCGGGGGTTCGAATCCCTCCGGGCACGCCAGAAAAGAGGCTAGAAGTCAACATTCTAGCCTCTTTTGT
>JAMNZI010000189.1 GCA_023622385.1 Bacillota bacterium
GCCTTTATGATCCGATACTACGGCTATAGCTTTGAAGCTGCGCTTCCCATCAGCTACAGCAGAGAATATAGCCACCCTTTCAGCACAACAGGTGGCACCATAGCTTACGTTTTCTACATTGCACCCGGTATAAATCGAGCCATCTTGTGCCAGCAGGGCGGCTCCCACCCTAAAATTGGAGTAAGGCGCATACGCATTCTCTTTGGCTTCCAAAGCTTTCTTTATCAACCCTTGCACATCTATATCTGTCATCATGTTTCCCCCATTAGGCCACAATCTGGAACAGCTCAAAGATTATGACAGTAAGCAGCATGCCCAAAAAAGCACCTACTATTATCTCGGCCATGGTATGAATCCCTGCCTCGTATCTGCTGTGGATGACCATTAATGCCATCAACATGGCAAGAGAGGATATAAGGGCGTTTTTGCTCAGTAGGGTGATGGAAGTAAACAATGAAAAGGCCAGAGCGCTATGACCGCTGGGCATGCCTCCCTTTAAAAAATTGCCTTTAAAATTGATGGATTTCAGCATTATCACCATGAGCACTATTATTATAAGGCTGATGACAGTGACATGTATGGGTGCATTCTTGATTCTGCGTACAAACGCCAAAGAAAGCGAATTAATCCTGTTATAGAATATGACATAGCCCACCATCACAGCACCCACAGCAGTTACCAACACCGCCCCGGCTGCCATATTCTTAGCAACTTCCGCCAACGGGTGATAGTCCGGATGTACCATGTCTATCAAGCGCTCGATAGCTGTATTGAAAAGCTCTGCAGCTATTACCACAGCTATAGTAATAAAGAGCAGAACGACCTCTAGCTTGGAGAGGTCAGCCAGAACTGCAGCAATCAGCACCAGCACCGCAATGACAAAATGTACCTTTACATTTCGTTCGGTCTTAAATCCATATATAATGCCTTTTATGGCGTTGTTGAAGCTTTCAATTATATTTCTGGATTTCATCCCCGCCATATCCCCGCATTCCCATAAAAATACCAGCTTAGGGCCTTACTCCCGGGCATCATGCGTCCCGTGAAAGGCCCAACATTTCCATGACCCTTTCTTCCTTCTGGCGCATCCTAAGCCGCTGCTCCTCCTGCTCATGGTCATATCCCAAGAGGTGTAGCATCCCATGTACCACTAGATAACCCACTTCCCTGAAAAAACTATGGCCGTACTCCTGGGCTTGCTGCTGTGCCCTTTCCAGCGACAGCACTATATCCCCCAGTAGCATGGCCTGGCCATCATGCGCTGCCGCATTAAGCACGGCCTGCAAATCGCTGCCATCTTGTCCGCCTTCTTCAAACTCCAGCATTGGAAACGACAGCACATCAGTGGGGGCATCCACTCCTCTATACTGGCTATTAAGCTGATGGATTTGATGATCATCCACCAGCAGTACGCTCACTTCAACGGGAATGTCCACGCCCTCCATCTTCAAGGTTTGGGATACACAGTCCTCTATAAGCCTTTCGATCTCAGGCACGACCTCTATTTTATCCTGTGAGTTGTTAATTTCCACCGTCATTGCCTTCATCTCGCCCCTCTTTCAAGTCTACATCAGGGTACTCGACTCTTTCATGGAATATACCGCACAGCACGTCTTTAAACGCTATGGCAATGGAATCTAAATCTTTTAACGTTAAGTGGCACTCATCCAACTGCCCATCATCCAGCTTTTCCTTTATGAGCTTGCGTATCAAGCCCTCCACTTTCCCCGGAGTGGGGTCGGGCATGGTCCTTACCGCCGCCTCCACGGTGTCGGCCAGCATCACTATGGCCGTTTCAGGAGTTTGAGGCTTGGGCCCCGTATAACGAAAATCGTCCAACTTGACATCCTTGTTATTATTCTTTGCCTTGTGATAAAAGTATATTACCGGCGTAGTGCCGTGATGCTGCAGTATAAAATCCTGGATCACCTTTGGGATCCTGTACTTTTGTGCCAGCTTAACTCCATCTTTAGCATGCGATGTGATAATGTTGGTGCTCAATGTAGGATTTAGTCTATCGTGTGGATTTTCAACGGTAAATTGATTCTCTCTAAAATAATACGGCCTTACAAGCTTCCCTACGTCGTGGTAATAGGCTCCTACCCTGGCTAGCAACCCATTTGCTCCCACCGCCTGGGCTGCACTTTCGGCCAAATTTGCCACTATTATGCTATGGTGATAGGTCCCGGGCGCTTCCCTCATCAGGCGCTTCAGCAGCGGATGATTGGGATTTGAAAGCTCTATCATCTTTATGGGAGTTATAATGCCAAACACGTTTTCCCATACGGGCAACGTCCCCACCGTCAGGACAGCAGCCAACACACCGCTTCCGCCGCTCCACAGAGAAGAACGCAAAGCAGCCCACCAGCTACCCGATACAATCAGCTCATATCCAGCTGTGCTCAGCGCGCTAGCAGCACTAGCTCCCAGCCCTGCTAAAAACATGCCATTTCTGTGCTGGGAGCGATGGGCTATGAATATTCCCGTCATTCCTCCCAGCAACCCGGTAACCATCACACCCGACTGGCCCCGAGTCATTATCCCTACCAATATGGCCAGTAGAACGTTCACAAAAAAGGCAATCTTGGGCTTCATAAGTACAGTAAGCAGCAGCGCAGCCAAAGCAACCGGCATAAAATACAGGCTTACGACCGACATTCCGTAGCTTACTCCCAGCGTCAGGCAAACCACCAGGCTAATCAGGATGAACATATGGGGCTGGTCGGCAAGCTCTCTTTCAAAATGATGGATGTATATAATTCCAATAATTTCTAGCGACAGTATTAACAGCCCTAGCCCAGCCACCAGCGGCACATCAAACGGCTCATCCTTGAGAAGACCGAGCTCTTTGAGCATGGCAATCTGCTCCTCGGTAACGGGCTGTCCATCCTGAACGATGTATTGCCCCTTTTTATAAATCACCTTTTCGACGCTTTGTGCCGCCTTTTCTCTCTCGGCCTCCGTTGCCTCATGGTCATATACCATATTGGGCTTGAGAAGGGTAAGCCCAATAGTGGTGCTCACCAGGCGCAACTCGTTGGAAATAGGCAGCGTCAATATTTCGTTCCTTAGCGTGTTTTTGGCTTCCAGCAGATTGTCCTCTTTTATCTTTAGGTCAAGCAGGCTAATCAATATCTCAACCAAACGCTCCTGAAGCTGGGAAATTTCGGCCTCATCTGCTGTAATGCAGGCAAGCAGTTCATTATTTGACAATTCAACGCTCATGTGCCCTTTGAGCTGTTCCAGAAACTGCTTGTCAAACACCTGCTGATAATCTATTTCTCCCTTTGCAACATTATACATATCTTTTTGGCCGGTTTCTTCAGCTTGGCTGCCCTCATTGTTTTGCTGCATCTCATCTTCCGGTATTGCCCCTTCTTCCGATGACTGCTGTTGGGGCATAGCAGCCCCCTGCTTATCCTTCCACTCTTTAAGCCTTTGATTGGCAAGGCCCCGGATTATCCTTATCTCTTCAAATATTTTATTGACCTCTTCAACAGTCTCCACCTTTACATCCTGATTCAGCCTATATATTGGGGCAACGCTCTGCTTTGCCTGTTCAATCTTTCGCTGTGTGGCAATCTTGTTTTCCACATCTCGGGGGGCACGAATGGACTCGGTAGCAATATCCCCCGCCTTCAAATCGTACCTTTTAGGCGAAACAGCGGCTAGCATGATGGCAAACACGCTGACATACGCCAGCGCTCCTATTATGACCTTCAACAGCAGCTTTGTATTGGCCCCCCTAAAAGGCAATACCCTCAATAAAGGGGCCTGTCCTTCATTGTTTTTACCTGTTACTATTAAATTCACGGATATCCTCCTGTTCAGCTCCCCCTTTTCCCGAATAAAACTTTTCATAAGCCTGAACGATCTTCATAACCAGCTCATGGCGTACCACGTCCTGCTGTGTAAGAAATACGAATTCTATTCCTTTTATACCTTTCAATACCTGTATGGCTTCCACGAGGCCAGACTTTTTACCCCGCGGCAGATCTATCTGCGTGATGTCCCCGGTGATCACCGCCTTTGATCCTATGCCTATCCTGGTCAAAAACATCTTCATCTGCTCGGATGTGGTATTCTGGGCCTCATCCAGTATGATAAACGAATCTTCCAAAGTGCGCCCCCTCATATAGGCAAGGGGAGCCACCTCAATAACCCCTCGTTCGACCAGCTTTAAATAGTTTTCCAGCCCTATCAAGTCATACAGCGCATCGTACAAAGGCCTAAGATAGGGGTCCACCTTGTTTTGCAGATCCCCCGGTAAAAAGCCGAGCTTCTCTCCTGCTTCCACCGCAGGGCGAGTCAATATGATGCGTCCCACCTCCCGGCTCTTGTAAGCCGTTACAGCCATGGCCATAGCCAGATAAGTTTTACCAGTTCCTGCAGGGCCTATCCCAAACACGATGTCATTTTGGGCAATGGCCGTGACATAGCGCTTTTGGCCAAGCGTCTTACTGCGAACTTGTTTACCCTTATAAGTCAAGCATATCACATCGGAGGTTACATCCTCTATGAGATCCTCATGGCCCTCGGCCGCCAGCTGTATGGCGTACCTAACCTGAGCCTTGTCAACAGCCTCACCTCTACCTATTATATCTAGCAACTTTGTCATGACCGTATAAGCCATCTCCACCTGCTGTGGCTTACCCATTATGACCACACTGGTCCCGCGGGTCACCACCCTTACCCCTATTTCCTCCTCAATGGCCTCCACATTCTCATCGAAGTTGCCAAAAAGAGCACGCAACTTTTCCATGCTATCGATTTCTATGGTCTTTTCTACTCTGAAGCTCTCCAATCAAACAATCCTCCTACTCAACTATAATCTTTTGTTCCTGTGCTATATCTTCCAGTACCTCCACATATACCGTAACTTTTACTTCCTTATCTTCTATCATATCGTATTTCACCCGTTTGTCAACAATTTTAGCGTCCGGCGGTATTTTTTTGTTTACATCCTCCATGGCTTCTTTTTGCGCAATTTCTTTCAGCTGTTGCAGCGATGCGCTGATCGGTAGCTTTTCAACTTCATAATATTCCCTTACTATCATGGTAATAGGAAAGAATCGCCCTTCTCCAAAAAAGGGCACCTTCCTCTCCTCCACCTCATATTGCTTGAAAGGTATATCTCCTTTTTGATATTCCACCACCCACTGGCCCATATCGAGAAATCTATGAACTACCTTTCTGCCCGTCCGCTGCGTAAGGCCTTTATCTAAGGAATAGACAGCCTGGCCTTCATACCATGTGCGGGCGGTGACCTGCGCCATGGCATGCACAAAACGGGTTGTCAGGGTTTCAGAGTCCTCCACCACGCCGCTTACCAGAAGCTGACCTTTTTTCACCGTATCCCCTTGTTTGACCACTGGTTGGCCTTCAAGCACCACCATTTCATGAATAATCCCATCTTTGCTGGCCACGATATTGCACGGCGTATCCTTGTCTACCATTGGAGGAGGTTGTGCCGCTTCCACCACCTTCACTATAGCCTTGGTACCTTTAAGCTGGATGCTGGCCCACCAGATGTCGGGTACGTCTATGATCAAGCGATTTTCAATTGCAGATATGTCTAACCCCTTTTTGAAGGCTCCCGGTTTGATGCCGTATTTGGCCAGAGCATTAAGCAGCTTATCCTCCGGCACTTTGACGTTCCCTTCCACATCTACTGTCCAGATAAACGAAGAAAGGCCATACAGTATTATCAAAAAGGCGGTGAGCCCCACAAGCAGCATCTTTCTGTGGCGGAGCCGAACCAGCAAAAAGGGCAATCCCCTTTTATCCACTATCCTTACCCTGCACCTTACCTTTCGAGCGATGCCCTTTAGCTTTTTAAAACCGCTGATGCTTATGCAAGCAGTCATGGTGGTATAGCCCGAACGCTTTATTCCCCACAGAAATATGCCGTTACTTATGGTCAAATTGATAAACTTTTCGAGAGACAAGCCATCTACCCTTATTATCAGATAGCCAACCACGTAATTCCATAGCTTCAAAATCAACAACGCCTTTCACCTCGGCCACATTAGAATTCCACGTGCTTTATCAGGCCTGTTATCATTACATCATCAACTGCAATATTTTTTAAATCCATATCCTGCCCCTCAACCCGAATCACCCCAATGGTCGAGTTAAGGCGTATTCTCTGTGGGGTATATTCTATTACCCCTCTATGGTTCTCAACCAGCATCTGGTTGTTGCCGATCATGCTGATCCTAGGCAGATTTAGCATTATATCCTTCGGGAGCTCAAACATCTCAGAAACTGTCGTTTTGACTTCCCGTAATTTCTTTCTCACCGCGATCCCCCCTCGATAAAAAATAATATGCAAAAAAAAGAAAAACTAGAATGTATGAAACATCCTAGTTTTTCTGATCCTTGGAAGCATCTCATCAAAACTGATCGATTAAAAATTCGTGCCTTGAATCCATTGAATTTTTCGCGAAACGCCATAACAGCGCGCATTGTGCCGTTTAAACATGTATGTGGCATCCTCGCGAGATCTCAATGCGTTCTCTTTCTTAGAGCTTTAGGGGGTTGTAGCAGTTCAGACATTATGACGCCGTTTATTATATCATGGCGGCTAAACGAAAGCACATGGCGCCTTGCGCCAGACGGCATAACCTCCAGCTTTACAGCCCCAATTCCATCATCACGCAGCATATCCTTCAAGCCTTCTAATCCTATGCCCTCAAGTGAGGAATTGTCTGGATTTTCAATTTGAAAACCCTCCCTTTGGGCATCATAGCCGTCTACTACGCTTCCTTGACTGACCGAAATCGCCTCACCTTTCCGGGCACTCGTCATCTGCACCTGGCGATTTCCGGATTGACGGTAGATCTCCTGCTCGTTTTTCGAATGGCCTGGCACCCCGGGCACCACAGGCCTGCCTGAAGCATCTGACTTTGGCCATTGCCCCGGACTGCCCACATGCTTCATTATATTAGCTATCACCATACCAATGACTATAAACACTATGATTATATCTAGCATCTATCATCATCTCCCGTCTGGCGTCGGCCGCTATTTCTTATCCTCGCCGGATACCTCTTCTCTCCCCATCCTGGCTATGGAATCCCTCATCTGTGTGTCGGCTATTATATTCTTCATATTATAATAATCCATAACCCCCAGTTTCCCTTCCTTGAGAGCTGCCGCTATAGCCTTGGGAATTTCAGCCTCGGCCTCCACCACCTTGGCGCGCATTTCCTGTACGGCGGCGCGCATCTCCTGTTCCTTGGCCACGGCCATGGCACGCCGCTCTTCGGCCTTAGCCTGGGCAATGCGCTTATCGGCCTCAGCCTGGTCGATTTGAAGCTGGGCACCTATATTCCTTCCCACATCCACGTCGGCTATATCGATGGAGAGTATCTCAAATGCCGTACCGGCATGCAGGCTCTTGTTGAGCACCGTCTGCGAAATTCGATCGGGGTTTTCTAGCACTTCCTTGTGGCTTTCGGCCGAGCCGACGGTGGTGACGATGCCTTCGCCTACCCTGGCAAGTATGGTCTCCTCGCCAGCACCTCCAACCAACCTGTCTATATTTGCCCTCACGGTAACGCGTGCCTTGACCATCACCTCAATGCCGTCTTTTGCCACGGCTGACACCTTGGGCGTCTCTATCACCTTGGGATTTACGCTCATTTGGACGGCCTCCAATACATCCCTCCCTGCTAGGTCTATGGCAGCCGCTCTTTCAAATCCCAGGGGAATATTGGCCCTTTGAGCCGCAATCAGCGCATTCACTACCCGGTCTACATTTCCTCCCGCAAGGTAATGAGCTTCCAGCTTATCAACGCTGAGGTCCAAACCAGCCTTAGTAGCTTTTATAAGGGGATTGATTATCCGGGACGGAATTACCCTTCTCAGCCGCATACCTATCAGGTTGAATATTCCTATCTTGACCCCGGCCGCCAATGCTGAAATCCACAATCCCAGCGGTACAAAAGTCAGGATTATGGCCAGCACAATTATGGCAACAATGATCAACCCCATTACTAATAAAATTGTTTGTTCCGTCATATCATCATCTCCTTTATTTATTTTTCTCAGGCTTTATGGCTGCTCAATACAGCACCTCAAAGCCTGGCAACGACGATCTTTGAACCCACAGCCTCTATGACCTTTACCTTTTCTCCCGGCATAATATATTCGCCATCCGACACCACATCATACTTGATGCCGTCAATCTCCACGATACCAGCCGGCCTTAAAGCCGCTATCACAATGCCGCTCTTACCTATCAGCTGCGCAGCCTGCGGCTGCTGCGTTGGGCCATTACCACCATCTGATAATACCTGCTCGGTCAGAACCAGCTTCTTAAGCAGCCGAGGCCCACCAAAGAATTTATACAGGATGGGCACGGCAACAAGCGCGGCCAACAGGGCTATCCCTACAGATATCATACCCTTTATGGGGTCTGATGCCGAAAATATTAGCCCTGCCAAAATGGCGGCAATTCCGGTTATGCCAAATACGCCAAACCCCGGAACAGCCAGTTCAATTGCCAGCAAAATAAGCCCTATCACAAACAGCATTACCGACCACCATTCGGTGTACCCCGCCAGAAAGTTCCCCCCTAGATATAACCCAAAGCATATCATACCGATTATACCCGGCAATCCAAACCCTGGTACAAAGGCCTCGATGAGTATTGCTATCATAGCGCCTAGCAACAAAAGGGATGAAATATCGGTACGGGTCAAAAACTGGGCTATTTTTACCCTAAAATCCGGTTCTACAGCGTATATTTGCGAATCTTCCCACTCCAGGTAAGAAAGCGCTTCATCCACATCGCTAGCAACGGCATCAGCATACCCACACCTCATGGCTTCTTGGGCTGTCAGGTCCAGCAAAGAACCCTTTTCCTTTATGCCGGGTATGGCTATGGATTTATCGACCATGGCAGCGGCAATCTGAGGGTCCCTTCCCTTCAGTTCAGCAGTGCTCCTGAATTCACCGCTTATGGCCGCTACGCTCTTTTCACTATAAGGTATTGGCTCTGCAGAACCCATATGACTGCCCGGAGCCATTATTATGTTATCGGCAGCTATGGATATCAGAGCTCCCGCAGACTCGGCCCTGTCGGTGATGTATACAGCGGTCGGTACTTTTGACCTCAATATGGCTTCCTTTATATTAAAAGCGGCGTCCACCCTTCCTCCCAACGTGGATATCACGAACAGTATGCCCCGAGCGCCTTCGGCGTTGGCCAGCCCAACCTGCTTTTCAACAAAAGCAGCCATGGCAGGCGTTATCTCGCCCTGTATGGGAACCATATAGACTCTATCTCCAGCGGCCAAAGCAAGCATATGCGCCATCCACACAGCCACAATCAAGAAAATCAAAATAGAACGGTACCTATTCATAACAAAACCCCTTTACATCGCCAAATAGCCCATTTATATATTAATCATATCCCGATCACTAAAAGAAAAATACCTCTCGGATGCTCAGAGAATTCCTCCCTTTTTATTTTTTTTGTGTAATATTAGAGCAAAAACCATGGAATGGTCAGAAGTTTTAGATGGCATCACGAAATGATCTATCACTTCTATATTACCGCTCACGTATATACGATCGATGCGAGCGTTAGGAAGATCGCTGTAAAACGCGTAAGTGTTCAAATACTCCTTTCGCTTGATGACGGCAGTATCCACCAGCCTATCGCTGATGGATTTCCCATCAGCGATATACATCTGCTCATTGAAATCCCCCATCAAGATAACGTTGCCTTTTAAAGTTTCCACCATCGCATTAATTTCCTCTATCTGCCTATAGCGTTCATCCGCTTTCAGCCCGAGATGCGTATTCAATACATGATAGATATCGCCATCTATGCTGATTTTAGCCTTTAAGATAGCCCTCTTCTCCATAGAAGAAGAATACAATCTGATATTCTGATGTTCTATAATGGGATAAACGCTTATGATAGCGTTGCCGTATTTTATACCCAGCACATTTATGGTCTCACCGTATACATAATGGAACCCAAGAGCCGATGCAATCTCCCGTGCTTGGTTTTTAAACTTTGAACGGGGCATGTAGTAGTCCACTTCCTGAAGTGCAATGATGTGTGCCTTAGAGTTCTTGATCTCCTCTATTATGGACTTCAAACTCTCCTTGCCATTATGGTCCACTCCGTGGCGGATATTGAAGCTTAAGAGCAGTATTTCCCTACTATCTTCAGTTAGCATGTCATTACCGTCCTCGAACTGGTCATAGGGCATTCTCCGTGATATATCGCTCCTGTCAAGGGGATGGGATGGCTCTACCGATACCTTCACCACGTCTTCACGATAGGGCACATAATCGTTTCTAAAATCCACAAAGGCCACCAGCTGGCATACGGTAAACAGAGCCACCAAAAAGACTATAAAATCGTGTATGCTCTTCCGCTTCACAACCCCCCTCCCCCCTTTATTGTATGCTATGCCCCCAAAACTATTCGCCTAACCAGCTTAATGCTCCTGATTTTATTATACTACATATTGCATCAATTTTCACCATTATAGCACAATTATACTTGATCAATTATTTGCATAAATGGTTATTAATGGATTAAATTTATGCTAAAAAACCTGGCGCACACATACGCACCAGGTTTACATCATTTGCGAATCATTTCCTCCCTTTGCAAGCATCCAAAAGGCCCTTCTTATTTTTATATAATTGTCATTCCACAGTTTGCTGCCAACAGTCTTCCCTTTGCCGATCGAGGGAGGGACAACAGATTAGCGATATCTTTTCTTTCTGCGAGCTGCTTCAGACTTTTTCTTGCGCCGTACGCTGGGCTTTTCGTAGTGCTCTCGCTTGCGCAGCTCAGCCAAAACGCCTGCACGCGCGCACTGACGCTTAAACCGCCTTAAAGCGCTCTCAAATGATTCGTTTTCTCCAACCCTGACTTCCACTTCTGCCATGCCTTTTCCCTCCCTCCGCCAACACGATTATCAATAAGCCTGCCGACCTGCAAGGCGCAGACCGGTCAACCACACCAAATCCCCAAATTGCTCTCATCTGCAAAAAGGGTTTCGCACGCAACATTGTAATTATTATAACTCCTGCTTCCCCCGTGTGTCAACAAACAAAAATCAAGGGCATCAGCCTGGTGGCCATGTAAAGCTTCTACCACCCAGCACATGATAATGCAGGTGGTTTACCGCCTGTCCCGCATCCTTGCCGCAATTCACCACCACCCTATAACCGCTGCCCTTTATGCCCAATTGCTCCGCAATTTTAGGCAGAGTAGCAAATAGGTGGGCAATCACCTGGCTGTCCTCTTGGGTCACCTCATTGATAGAAGGAATGTGCTGCTTGGGGATTACCAGCACGTGTACAGGTGCTTTAGGGTCGATATCATGAAAGGCCAGTATGCTGTCATCCTCATAAACTATCCTGGAAGGAATTTGCTTGTTGACTATCTTGCAGAATATGCAGTCCTCCATAAGACTACCTCCTAACGTCGTTTTTAATTCAATCCCTATACATAATTCTACCACATATCGGCAATCAATTCATCCCCCTGTATATAAGGGCAGCAAATTTTATCCGCCATCACCCGTTTTGCACCTTGCCCACCATGTAATCATCCCTTGCTTCTTCCAGCAGAACTTTCAAGATTTGTCCCTTCAAATCTCCCTGGCTGTTTGCCACCACTCTTATATAGTGCTGGGTGTAACCTTCATAGGTTTGAGGACCGCAGAAGCTTTCCTGCTCGAAATAGACTTCCTCAACCCTACCCACGAACCCCTCCATATAGCGTCGGGCCATTTCATACCCTACATCTATCAGTATGCGGCTGCGCTCCTCCTTTATCCTGGATGGCACCTGATTGGGAAACTCCGCTGCAGGAGTCCCTTCCCTGCGGGAGTACTGGAATACGTGTAGCCTGCTAAACCCTATCTTCTGTACAAAATTCACCGTTTCCTCAAACTCGGCATCGGTCTCTCCGGGAAAGCCCACCATCACGTCGGTGGTTATGGCCGCGTCGGGGAAGGCCTCCCGTATCATGCCTATGGCCTGGCTGTACTGCCCTGTGGTGTACCGCCTTTTCATCCTTTGGAGTACGGTATCGCTGCCGCTCTGGAGAGGAACATGAAAATGGGGGCACACCTTGTGAAGTTTTGAAATGCCTTTCACAAACTCAGGTGTTATGAAGTTGGGCTCTATTGAACCCAGGCGTATCCTGGCTAAGCCCTCTATGGAATTTAATTCTTCAAGCAGATAGACCAGGTCAACCCCTTCCAGCTCCTTTTGGAGATCCACTCCATACGAAGCCAGATGAATCCCCGTCAGCACTATCTCCTTAAACCCGGCATCCGCCAGCCGCCTTGCCTCTTCCAGCACTTCTTGGGGAAGCCTGCTCCTTATGGGGCCGCGAGTGTATGGTATTATGCAGTAAGTGCAAAACTGGTTGCAGCCCTCCTGGACCTTGAGAATGGCCCTAGTCCTTCCTTCATATGAGCTTATGGATGTGCTCTCAAATTCTTTTGCCTTCATTATATCCTTAACGTCAACCACCACTTCCCCTGTGGACTGCGCCCGTTCCACTAAATCTACGATCCTATGCCGTTCCTGCGTACCCAGCACCAGCTTGACGCCAGGAATTTTAACCGCTTCCTCGGCCGACCTCTGAGCAAAGCAGCCCACCACCACAATGGCTGCATCGGGATTGGTCCGATAAGCCTTGCGTATCATCTGCCTGGACTTCCTATCAGCCAGGTTGGTCACGGTGCAGGTATTGACCACGTATACATCGGCCTTTTCATCAAAATCCACTATGCGATACCCTCGGCTTTCAAACTGCTCCATCATGGCCTGGGTATCGTACTGGTTGACCTTGCAGCCTAATGTGTAAAAGGCAACCGTCTTTCTTCTTACTCCGCTGTCCATTGCATCTCTCCTGTATAAAACATGATTGCAGATAATATAGCCACTCCCACGGTTTCGGTCCTCAATATCCTGGGCCCGAGGGAGACGATGTTCCATCCCATCTCCTTTGCCGCCTCGACTTCTCGCTCTTCCCAGCCGCCTTCGGGACCTACCATAACGGCTATGCCATTCTTCCAACCGCTTGTAGCCTCAAAAACCCCTTTAAGCCCCACTTTCCTTTCGTTTTCCCAAGGAAATATGCGCAGCATTTCAGGCGACTGACCTACGGCCTGGCTGAAGGGCACGGGCAGAGATACTTCAGGGATAATCCCCCTTTTGCTCTGCTTGGCGGCTTCTTTAGCAATTCTCTGCCAGCGGGAAACCTTATGGATTTCATCCTCAGCATCCTTTAGCTTTACTATGGTCCTTGCCGTAACCACAGGGATGATCCTGTATACTCCCAGCTCAACGCACTTCTGTATTATCAGGTCCATCTTGGCACTTTTGGGAATGGCCTGATACAGCACCACCTTGAGTCCGGGCTCGCCCTGACTGGGAAAGCTCTTCTCTATACGAACCTCAACCCCACTTTTGCCCACGCTCTTTATCACGGCCTCATAATCGTTTCCCTGGCCGTCGCACAGCTCTACAGCATCCCCGCGGCGCAATCGCAGCACCTTGGAGATGTGCTCGGCATCCTCGCCTTCAATTAACGCCGTATCTCGCCTGATTTGCCTTCTATCAATGAAAAATCTATGCATGCCTGGCCACCACCACCGCCCAGTCGTCCATGGTGCGATGTTCAATCTGCCCATAGCCTTCCCCTTCAAGGACTTTAAGTACGTCATCCAATCGATCGAGTATGATACCCGAAGCTATGAAAACTCCGCCCTCCTTCAAAAATCCCTTCACCGGCCTGGTAAGCGCGATGATGGCATCGGCTATGATGTTTGCCACAACTATGTCGTACTTACCTTCTACATGATCGACCAAGTTGCCCTGCAACACATCCATACGGGAAAGCACTCCATTTTGCATGGCATTTTGGCGTGCAATCCTTACAGCATTGGGATCAATGTCCACCGCCACCGCATGGCCTGCTCCTAAAAGCAATGATGCTATGGCCAAAATGCCCGTTCCGCATCCCACATCCAGTACGTGACACGAAGGAAAAACGCGCTTTTCCAGTTCCTGTATACAAAGAATGGTGGTCTGGTGTGTTCCCGTTCCAAATGCCATACCGGGATCAAGCTGCAGCACTATTTCACCTTCCTGAGGGAGGTATTCTTCCCATGTGGGCTTGACCACTACCCTTTGGCCTACTTTAACAGGCTTAAAATACTTTTTCCAGCTGTTTGCCCAGTCCTCCTCATGCATGCTGGCAAGGCTCAGTTCGCCCGATCCCACATCAAAGCCCAGATCCTGTTCCTTTAGCCACTTTATCCTCTCCCTGATGTACTGAAGCTTGTCGTGGAACTCGGCATCATTGGGCAGATACCCTTTAAGGGTCACTTCATCGTTTAAGTTCTTCAAAAGCGATTCGTCCACCAGCTCCCAATCAGCATTTTCTCCAATGAAGGCGGAAATCTCCTGGGGGTCCTCGATCACAACCCCCTCAACCCCCGCTTCATATAGAGGCTGAGCCATCACGTCAACTCCTTCATGAGTCGTCTTTATGCTTATCTCTATCCAGTTCATATTTCATCCCTCCGCCTTCATTGAAAAGATAAACCGCTATACAGCCGGTTAAACTCCAAAAGCGTCTTTCATCTTATCGAAAAAAGATTTTTTCTCATCTTGCTCCTTTTGTTCCCTGCTCATCTCTTCAAACTGCCTTATAAGCTCCTTCTGCTTTTCGGTAAGCCGCCTGGGCACTTCTATGTTTACCTTAACATACAGGTCTCCGCGCGCATTGCTTCTCAAATGTGGAATTCCTTTATTTTTCAACCGAAACACCGTGCCAGGCTGTGTACCTTCGGGAATGCGGTACTTCATCTTTCCTTCAAGGGTGGGCACCTCGATCTCAGCTCCCAGCGCTGCCTGGCCGAAAGTTATGGGCACCTCACAGTATACATCATAGCCTTCCCGCTTGAAGATCTTGTGAGGCAGCACCGTTATATACACGTACAGATCACCAGGTGGGCCACCGCGCTCTCCTGCCTCGCCCTCTCCCCTTAAGGTGATGACCTGACCGCTGTCAATCCCCGCAGGAATATTTATGCTGATTTTCCTTATCCTCCTTATCTTCCTCCTGCCGTTGCAGCGCTTGCACGGCTCCTCTATTATAGTGCCCTCTCCGTGGCACCTGTCACACGTCCTCACATTTACAAAGCGCCCAAAAGCCGTAGTCTGTGAATACGAGATCTCCCCCGTTCCTTTACATACCGGACAGGTTATAGGCTTTGTACCGCTCTTTGCACCTGTACCCTTGCATTCGGGACAGGTTTCCATACGTGCAACTTCTATCTCCTTCTTGGTACCAAAGGCTGCTTCTTCAAAGGATATATCGAGATCATAACGGATATCGGCCCCCCGTACAGGCGCATTCCTTCTACGCCTGGTAGAGGTGCCAAACCCTATATCGCCGAAAAACATGTCGAATATATCATTTATGCCACCAAAATCAAACCCGCCAAACCCTTGCCCCGTCGGCCCTTCATGGCCATACCTGTCATATTGGGCACGGGTTTCAGGATTGATAAGCACGTTGTAAGCTTCGTTGATCTCCTTAAACCTGGCTTCGGCTTCAGGATCGCCAGGATTTAAATCTGGATGGTACTTCTTAGCTAGATTTCTATAAGCCCTCTTGATCTCTTCTTCGGTTGCGTTGCGGTCCACTCCCAGTATCTCGTAGTAGTCCTTCTTTTCCAATACCTCTCACCACCTTTTTGCCATGCCTTAACCGCGCGCATAACAAAAAAGAATTCTGGAAAAAGCCAAAACCGTTAGGGTTTTGGCTTTTTCCAGGTTACAAACATCAACTATTATACACCAATTATTGATTGTCGTCCATCACTTCATAATCGGCATCTACCACATCGTCATCCTTTCCGCTCTTTCCCTTGCCTGACGCATCCTGGCCCGAAGTCCCACCAGAAGCTTTAGCCTGTTGCTGATATATCCTGCCGAATATCTCATACGAGACCTGCGTGAGCTTTTCGGTTGCAGCCTTGATCTTGTCTACATCGTTGCTCTCTATGGCCTTTCTGGTGGCCTCTATCTCCTTCTGAATCCTGTCCTTATCCTCCTTGCTGATCTTATCCCCCATCTCCTTCATGGTCTTCTCGGTGTTGTAGATGAGGGAGTCAGCGTTGTTCTTGGCCTCCACCAGCTGCTTGCGCTTCTTGTCCTCTTCGGCATACTTTTCCGCATCCTTAATAGCCTTCTGTATCTCTTCTTCGGACAGGTGAGTGGTTGCCGTAATTGTGATCTTCTGTTCCTTGCCGGTACCCAGATCCTTTGCAGAAACGTGTACAATGCCGTTGGCGTCTATGTCAAAGGTTACCTCGATTTGAGGTACGCCTCTAGGAGCGGGAGGTATTCCATCCAGTATAAAGCGCCCAAGGGTCTTGTTGTCAGCCGCCATCGGCCTCTCGCCCTGCAGCACGTGTATCTCAACGCTGGTCTGGCCATCGGCAGCAGTGGTGAATATCTGGCTCTTTTTGGTGGGTATGGTGGTATTCCTCTCTATAATTTTGGTGAATACCCCGCCCAGGGTCTCTATACCCAATGAAAGGGGAGTAACGTCAAGCAGCAGCACGTCCTTTATCTCTCCCGCCAGAACGGCAGCCTGGATAGCGGCGCCAATGGCCACGCACTCGTCCGGGTTGATTCCCTTGTAAGGCTCCTTGCCGGTAGCTCTCTTCACGGCCTCCTGAACCGCAGGAATCCTGGTGGAACCCCCCACAAGGATTACCTTATCTATATCGTTAGGAGTAAGCCCGGCATCGCTAAGGGCCTGTCTCAGCGGGCCCATGGTCATCTCTACCAGGTCAGCCGTCAGCTCTTCAAACTTAGCCCTGGTAAGGGTCATGTCAAGGTGTTTGGGCCCCGAGGCATCAGCTGTGATAAAGGGAAGATTTATGTTGGTGGTAAGCGTACTGGAAAGCTCTATCTTCGCCTTTTCAGCCGCCTCTTTCAGCCTCTGCAGTGCCATTTTATCCTTTCTCAGGTCGATGCCGTGTTCCTTCATGAATTCATCGGCTATGTAATCGATGATTCGCTGGTCAAAGTCGTCCCCTCCCAGGCGGTTGTTACCGCTGGTAGCCAGCACCTCAAACACGCCGTCACCGATTTCGAGTATGGATACGTCAAAGGTTCCACCGCCCAGGTCGTATACCAGTATCTTCTGGTTACCCTCTTTGTCAAGCCCGTACGCCAAAGACGCGGCGGTGGGCTCGTTGATTATACGTAGCACCTCCAGCCCGGCAATCCTACCCGCATTCTTGGTAGCCTGGCGCTGGCTGTCGTTAAAGTAAGCGGGTACTGTGATAACGGCTTGAGTTACAGGCTCGCCCAGATAGGCCTCTGCATCCTGTTTGAGTTTCATGAGGATCATTGCGGATATTTCCTCGGGCGAATACTCCTTATCATCTATTTTAACCCTATAATTGGTACCCATCTGCCTCTTTATGGAGATCACGGTGCGCTCAGGGTTGGTTATGGCTTGCCGTTTGGCAACCTGTCCCACCAAGCGCTCTCCCGTTTTGGTAAACGCTACAACAGAAGGAGTCACCCTAGCACCTTCCGCATTGGGAATTACTACAGGTTGTCCTCCTTCCATGACAGCAACGCACGAATTGGTGGTTCCCAGGTCTATTCCTATCACCTTTCCCATATTTACTCCTCCTTTTATCCTCCAATTTAAAATCTCAAGATTATTGCTTTACAGCCACTTTGACCATACTGTGGCGTATTACCCTATCTTTGTATTTATAACCTTTTTGAAAAACCTCAACCACAGTGTTATCCTCAACCCCCTCCTCGCACTCGGCTCTCATGACAGCTTCATGAAGCTGTGGATCAAAGGCCTTACCCAGGGCTTCTATCTCTTCCACCCCCAGCTTCTTGAGCACATCCTTGAACTGCCTTACCACCATCTCAACGCCTTTGGCAATGGCCTCATAGGAAGAATTCTCTTTAGCCGAATCGAGGGCCCTTTCCAGGTTATCCAAAACTGGTAAAAACGTCTTCACAACATCAGCAGTTGCCGCATCATATGCTTCGGCTATAGCGTTTTTATTTCTTTTTCTATAATTGTCAAAATCCGCCTGAATCCTTTGAGCCAGCGAGAGATATTCGTCTTTCTCCTGCATGGCCTTTTCAAGCTGCTGTTGAAGGCTTTCAACAGTAGGAAGGGACTGTTCATCCTTCACACAGCTCTCTTTCTGTTGTTGATCCACTGCTCCTTCAGCAACGCACTCCTCTAAAGGCTTATTGCCCTGATCACAAGGCTTATCGCTCTGGTCGCGTTCATCGGCAACAGTTTCCTGAATATCATGTTTTAAATCCTCGTTCTCATTGGTGACCTGATCTTTAAGCTGGTCTTCTTTTGGTAAATCCTGACTATTCATCAAAAAATTCACCGCCCCCAAGATATTTTGCAAACAGTTTAAAAACTATATTACTCCTCAAAAAGGGAAGTCAAGTACTTGCTCACCGTTTCGCCCACGTAGCGAACCACAGAAACTGCCTTGGAATACTCCATGCGAGTAGGCCCTATAAGGCCCATAGTACCCAACACCTTATCTCCTATGCTGTAGGTAGTCATCACTATGCTGCATTCCTTCATCTGCTCATACTCGTTCTCGGTCCCTATGACCACGGTGACACCCTTTTTATCAAACTTGCTCAAAAGGCTGTACAATAAATTCTTTTGCTCCATAAAGCTCAAAAATGCCTTGGCCTTCATAATATCCCGGTATTCCGGGAAATTGAATATATTTGTGGTACCTCCCAAATACACCTCAGTTTGTTCCTTCTGAGCAATGCTCTCCGTCAAAGCATCTACCACGGAGTTGAAAAATTCCTTCTGCCTGATCATTTCCTTCTGTACATCCTGGATGGAGTTTAAATCGACCTCTGCAAACGTCTTATCCCGATAGTGCTCGGTAAGCATGTTGGAAACTCGATTTAGATACCCCGAATCGATATCGGCCGGTACCCGTATAATGGTGTCCTTTATTATGCCGGCAGACGTTACCACCACCAAAAGGGCATATTGTCCCTCCACAGGTATCAATTGGATGTGCTTTATAAGTACCTTATTGAGCTGTGGCCCGAGCACCACCGAGGTATAATTAGTGATGTCCGACAGTACCCTGGCCACCTGCTCTATGACCTTCTCTATTTCAGCAGTGCGCTGCTCGTATATGTTCTTTATGTATTCAGCTTCAGCAGCGGTGAGCATCCTGATCTTCATCAATTTATCCACATACAGCCGGTATGCCTTATCCGACGGAATACGCCCTGCTGACGTGTGTGGCTGATGTAAGTACCCCATTTCTTCCAGATCAGACATTTCGTTCCTTATGGTAGCAGGGCTGATACCCATGCCGTATTTTTTGGCTATAGTTCTGGAGCCTACCGGCTCTCCTGAACAGATATAGTCGTCTATCACCGCCTGCAGTATCTGCAGCTTGCGCTTGCCCAGTTGCATAGATACCACCCCTCTTCCTGTTAGCACTCTCAACCATCGAGTGCTAATCTATATTTAAGTTAGCACTTCAGCAATTATTTGTCAATAGGTTTTTACGCTATTGCATAAATTCCAGCAAAGCGACATTTTGCACATCCATTCCCTTTTCGGTCAGCCTAATGGAGTCCCCGTCATCTATCAAAAGCCCTTGCTTCACAAGCTTCTCTATGGCTTTACCATAGTAGAACTCTATACATTTGCCAAACCTGGCCTTAAATGTCCGCTTGTTGACGCCCTCCACCAGGCGAAGCCCCATCATTATGGTCTCAAAGCGCTGATCCTCTTCCTCTATCTTCTCGCGATAATTTATCCTGGACGTACCATTGGCCATTGCCCGTATATACTCCTCTACATGGCTAGTATTCGAAAACCTTTCATTATTAAAATAGGAATGCGCTCCACTTCCGCATCCTATATACTCCTCGTTGTGCCAGTATATAAGGTTGTGGACACATTCCTTCCCCGGTATGGCAAAATTGGATATTTCATATTGTTTAAGTCCAAATCGGCTCACATACTCTCTGCCCTCGTAATACATGAGCCTATCCTCTTCTTGAGTGGGAAGCGAAAACTTTCCCTCCTCATACCACCGATGTAATGGAGTGCCCTCCTCCACCTTCAAGCTATACATGGATATATGCTGTATGTCAAATGAACACACCTTTTCGAGGGTCTCCAGCCAGTCCTCAACTGTCTGATAGGGCAGTGCAAACATCACGTCCACATTTATATTTTCAAACCCCGCCTCTTTGGCATACATCACGCTTTGAGCAAAATCGCTGCTGCTGTGTATCCTCCCCAAAATTCTCAAATACCTATCCTGCCACGCCTGCAATCCTATGCTCAAGCGATTCACTCCCGCACGTCTTAAGGCGGAAAGCTTATCCAGGTCCACGGTGCCAGGGTTGGCCTCAATGGTGATCTCTGCGTCTTTCCGCACATTGAAGCTCTTAAAGCAGGCTTCCAACACTCTGGCTATCTGTTTGCCAGAAAAGAGGGTAGGGGTACCCCCACCCAGATATATGCTTCTAACGGCGTAATCGCAAACTTTACCCTTCCATTCCAGTATTTCCTTAAGCAAGGCCTCAAGATAAGGTTCCATCCACTGCTCCATTCCCTGATAGGACGGAAAATCGCAGTAATGGCATTTTTTTGCGCAAAACGGAAAGTGTATATAAAGCCCCAGCTGGCGCATACAGCTCTCCTTCTTTACTAATTGAGCTTGAGTACCGACATGAAAGCCTCTTGAGGCACCTCTACAGAGCCCACCTGGCGCATCCTCTTCTTACCCTCCTTCTGCTTTTCCAGCAGCTTTTTCTTACGGGTGACGTCTCCGCCGTAGCACTTGGCAAGGACATCCTTTCTCAAGGCCTTTATGGTCTCGCGGGCTATAACCCTGCTTCCAATAGCCGCCTGGATGGGTATCTCAAACAGATGGCGAGGTATGACCTCCTTCAGCTTTTGAACGATAGCTCGTCCCCTGGGATAGGCCTTATCCTTGTGCACTATCACCGAAAGGGCATCCACCACCTGCCCGTTGAGCAGGATGTCCAACTTAACCAGGTCGGACTCCTTATATCCTATCAGCTCATAGTCAAAGGATGCATATCCCTTTGTTCTGGATTTGAGGGCATCAAAAAAGTCGTATATGACCTCGTTAAGCGGTAACTCATATGTCAGCATCACCCTGGTGCTCTCCAGGTATTCCATATGCCTGTACTCCCCGCGGCGTTCCTGGCACAGCTCCATGATATCTCCCACATACTCGGTGGGGGTTATGATTTGAGCCTTCACCACCGGCTCCTCCACGTGGTCTATATCGGCAGGAGGCGGCATTTCGACGGGGTTAGAGACCTCCAACATCTCGCCGTTCTTCTTGTACACCCTGTACACCACGCTGGGCGCGGTGGTTACCAGGTCCAAGTCATACTCCCGTTCCAGCCGCTCCTGGATGATCTCCATATGCAGTAGTCCCAGGAAGCCACATCTGAAACCAAACCCCAAAGCGGCCGACGTCTCAGGCTCAAACACCAGCGACGCATCGTTCAGCTGAAGCTTGGCCAAAGCTTCCTTCAAGTCCTCGTATTTTGCTCCATCGGCCGGATAAATGCCGCAATAAACCATGGGCTGAAGCTTTTTATACCCAGGAAGAGGTTCCAAAGCAGGCCTGTCCGCACGGGTTATGGTGTCGCCCACCCGAGTGTCGCTTACATTCTTTATTCCCGCAGCGATATAGCCTACATCTCCTGCCTTAAGCTCATCTACCGGAGTAAGCTGAGGCCGGAATATGCCCACTTCAGTGACTTCAAATTCCTTACCGTTGGACATAATTCTAATCCTCTGGCCCGGCCTTATCGTTCCCTCTTTTATCCTGACGTATGTGATAACCCCCCGGTAGTTATCGTAAAACGAATCGAATATCAGAGCTTTTAGGGGAGCGTCCTCATCGCCCTCGGGTGGCGGTATCCTCTCAATAATCCTATCCAGTACTTCTTCTATACCTATTCCGTTTTTGGCTGAGATAAGCGGTGCATCTTTGGCGTCTAGCCCGATCACCTCTTCAATCTGCGCCTTTGTCCAGTCAGGCCGTGCGCTGGGAAGGTCAATTTTGTTGATGACCGGTATAATCTCCAGGTCGTGTTCCAAAGCCAGATAGAGGTTGGCAAGGGTTTGAGCCTGTATGCCCTGGGAGGCATCGACTACCAGCAACGCCCCTTCGCACGCTGCCAAGCTCTTGGAAACCTCATAAGTAAAATCCACATGGCCCGGAGTATCTATAAGGTTTAATATATACTCCTCCCCATCCTTGTATTTATATACCAGCCTTACAGCCTGGGCCTTAATGGTAATGCCCCGCTCCCGTTCCAGTTCCATGGTATCCAGTACCTGATCCTGCATCTCCCTTTCAGTCAAAGTACCAGTCATCTCCAGCAAACGGTCAGCAAGGGTAGACTTTCCATGGTCTATATGGGCAATTATACAAAAATTCCGTATTTTGCTCTGTCTAGGATTAGGCATAGTATATTTTATTCCTCCTCCGTATCTCCTGCATCAAATTGTTTCTTACCATTATAATATAATAAATGCTAAATCAAAAAGCAACACACAAACTCTTCCCTTTGTGAGGAAACGTTTAAGAGCGCTTTTGAAGTACAATTATAAAAAGCCGACTTTCAAAGAAATGTTTAAAAATCTTCCCAATGGGAACATTTGAAGCTGTTGAGATGCAAGCACTACGGAGGATAAAAAAATATAAAACGCGCCTGCATAAAATGCAGGCTTATAAAGTCACTCGATAATCTGACTTAGGGCTTCAGCCAGGTATTTGGTGGTCCTCTTGGCCTCTTCCAACGTGGTCAAATTGCTGCCCACCTCGATCAGTATGGCTTTTGTGGATACATGCTGGTTATACCTTGAGGGCTTGACATAGACCGGCTTTGCTATGCCGGGATACAGCTCGTTTAGCTTGTTTGTAAGCCGCAGGGCAAATTTGTAATTTTCTTTCCAGTTTGGCTTTTCGGAAAAGCCTCCCACATACCCTTGGCCAGTGCCGATGACTACAAACAGCTTGGCAACCCTCTCCCCGTCTATGATCATCACTTCATCATCGGGTTTTTTGGCTCCCTGCTGATATGCGTTCCTGTGCAGGTCTATAAATATCTGCAATGATTTGTATTCTGCCATTCGCTTCTTTATAGTTTCCAGCGACCTCTTATATGCGGTGGAATGGTCCCCCTGTTCGTGTTCGGTACGGTCATGGAGCACAGGAATCCCCTTGGCCTGCAGGTGCCTTGCCAGTTCATCACCCACCCTTACCACCGTATAGTTCAAATCGTTGCTGCGGAAAGCCTCAACCTCTTTATAGGGATTTTGGGGGTCTTGCCTGTATGCTTCCCGGGAATGGGTATGATATATGAGCACCTGAGGCCCTTCTCCCGTCAGGGTAATGGGCCCTAGGTCGTCCTTTATCTTGGATATCTCTATCTTTATTTCCTCGGACATATCCGGGTCGTGCTTTAAGAAAACTTCCGGCGCATCGATCTCCTGCTCTGTTTGGCGCTGTGTGGGCTCTCCACGGGACACGCTGGTTTCCACGGCAGTTTCTGCAGTATCTTCAGCAGATTCACTTTCGGCCGAGATGCCGCTTAAAAACGGCATCTGGTATGTGAGTATGTTTCGTGGGTCATTCAATTTGTTGAGCACCTTCAGATACAGCTGCTGCCCCTCTTCTATGGGGCCTCCATCCCTTAACATGACAGAGAAGTTGCCCTTGTACACCCTAGCCATTAGCTGATAAGCAAAGAAAGCTATTAATACGATGATCACTGCCAGCAAAATGTAATATGCAATAGTTCTAGCTCTAATGACCCGGATATGTACCATCCCCCATAACCCTCTCTTATCTTTTTATACTTTATATAAATATTCCCCTTCAAAGACATATATGACAGGGTTCATTAATCTTAATTTATAAAATACTTTATATCCTCTATGGTCATGTTTTCGTGCAGTGCTAGGTTAAGCCCGTCGGCCAGTACGTCGGCCACATAATCTATCAGCAGGTCTATCTCCTTAGGAGTCACCACCAAATCCCCCAGCTCCTGCGTTACCACCTGATGCACCAAAGCATCTAGCTGTTCTTCACCCATTTGACCCAGCATCTGGTAAAACTGGCTGCCTGCAGTAGCTTGATTGGCAAACTGGTCTATCAGCATCTGCAGAGAATCACGTCCTATGGTGTACGCATAAACGACGGTGGGTACGCCAATGGCGATGGTGGGAACGCCCAACGTCTCCTTATTAAGCCCCATTCGCTTGTTGCCTATGCCCGATCCGGGGCTTATGCCCGTATCGGCAATCTGTATCGTCATCCCAATCCTGTCGGTCCTGCGAGAAGCCAGGGCATCTATGGCGATTACCAGGTCGGGCTTCACTTTCTCCACAATTCCCTTTATTATTTCTCCCGTTTCGATGCCTGTTATACCAAGCACTCCGGGAGCTACAGCGCATACCGGCCTCAGCCTGTCATCTACCTGGTCGGGCAGGTACTCCAGAATATGCCGTGTAACCAACAGCCTGTCAATCACCTTGGGCCCTAGCGAATCGGGGGTTATGTTCCAGTTGCCCAGGCCCACTACCAGCGTCACGCTATTCTTATTTAAAGTTACCAGTTTATTTATCTCCTGCGCTATGATCTTGCTGAGCGTCTGCTGGAACTCGGGATCCCTGTTTTTTATATCAGGGGCTTCCAAGGTTATATAGTTTCCTTGGGGCTTGCCCAGACTTTCTTGTCCACCATCCTTTCAAACTGATAAACTTTTAGGCAAAGGCGCTTCTCTTCTTATAATTTGTCATCGGAATTGACTTTTATACCTTCAAGCCTTAAAATCAAAACATATCCTGCTATCTACAAACTTGCTGCGACAGAAAATTGATGCCAACTTAATTCTTGCATTAGTGCTTGACTCATGGTAGAATAATTACCGTTGAACCGGTAAAGGAGGTGAAACAGGTGGCAAATACCAAGTCGGCCCTTAAGAGGATAAGGATCATAAAAAAGCGTACCCTCAGAAATAAGATGATACGCTCCAACATGAAGACCATGATTAAGAAATTTGAAAAGGCTCTGGAAACCGGCGATATCGACGGCGCAAAGGCATTGTTTCCCCAAGTGGTTAAAAGGATCGATATGGCCGTTTCAAAGGGCGTTATTCACAGAAATACCGCCAATCGTAAAAAGTCCAGATTGGCTATCCGCCTGAATCGTGCATTGGCACAGCAGCAAGCAGCGCAGTAATATTTCCATTTCCGTACACCCTCAAAGGCGCAAATCCGCTCTTTACTGAAACGCAAAAACCGCCATTTATCCCCGGCCAAAAAAGGGATACTGTGGCGGCAATTTTGTAATATGGCCGTTGAGCCATCACATAAACAAGCGGGGTTGGCTCATTTTTGGCACATCTCTATGATGAGCATTTCAATCCCCAAGCGCTGCTGTATTTTCCCGCTCTTTATACCATAATCAACCTTTAAGCATTCTGCAAGCGCCATTTTTAGCTGTTCCACGCTGAAATAGCGGCTTTGCTGCAGCCCCTTTTTTACGGCGTAGGGATGAAGCCCCAGCTTTTGCGCTATCTCTCTTTCCGAAAGCCCTTTTTGGGCAAGGCCCTTGCATTGAAACATTATGCGCACCTGCCTGGCGATCAGCGCCAGCAATGCTAATATGTTTTGGCCCTCACCCAAAAGCTGGTGAAGTAGAACTAGGGCCTGATCGGTTTTTTTCATGCCTATGGCTTCTACCAGCTGGAACACCGTGTATTCCACGGCAGGCGTTACCACTTCATCGATATCAGCACGGGTTATCACATCCCTATCGCCTATATACACCATCAGCTTTTGAAGGTCGTTGTATATATCCTCCAGCTTATTACCAGCAATGTTTACATAGTACTTCAGGGCAGACTGCTCCATCTGTTTCCCGTGGCGCTTAAGGGTACTTCTCACCCACGCAGCTATCTCCGCAGGTTTTAAAAGCTCAAATTCAATTACTTTGCCCACCTTGCCTATGGCTGTAAACAGTGCCTTCCTCTTGTTGACCTCCTCGGTGCAATGAAAAACCAGGCAGGTGGAAAAGGGTATCCTGGGTAAGTAGTTCTTTAGCCTATCCTCGTCAATATTGCTGCGCCATCCCTGCAGAAGGGCAGGTAGGTCCCTTACCACCACCAGCCTTCTATCCGACATAAACGGCAGAGTCTCACAGGCATTGATGATGTCATCGGTGCTAGCAGCCTCGCCATCCAACACCTGATAATTCAAGTTCTTAAATCCTGGAGCTATCAGCGCCTGTGAAAGCTGCAAGAGCGCCTGTTCTTTCACATATCCTTCCTCGCCATAAAACAAATACAGCCTATCAATTTCCCCTTTTTTTATATCCTCAAATATCTCCATGTAGCCAGCCTTCAACCGATTCCACCCCTCGTCATTTGGCCTGCCCATCGACCTCACTACACTTTACCGGTCTTAAAATAATTATAAGTTATTTCCATAATACACACAAGCACATTGACAAATCGTTGAATCTTTTGCTATAGTGTTATCATTAAAAATGCAAATTGGCATTTTCCTACTTGCATGTGGAGGGAAAGACATGAAAATCTACTACACACAAGATGTCTGTTTTTATGGAAACACCAATCCCAAGCGGCTTCTTGAAAAATATGGAAGTCCCCTTTACGTATACAACGAAAATATACTGAGAGAACGTTGCAGAGAAATGGTGAAGTTGGTCACCTATCCCAAATTCCGGGTATATTATTCGACAAAAGCCAACTCCAACATGCATCTGCTCAGGATAATCCATGAGGAAGGGCTGCATGCCGATGCCATATCCCCCGGTGAGATATTTTTTCTCCAAAAGGCGGGATTCAAACCACAGGAGATCTTCTATATCGGCAACAACGTATCGCCTCAGGAGATGGAATTTGCCATAGAAAGTGGGGTCACCATAAGCGTTGATTCCATATCGCAGCTCAAGCAGTACGGGACCCTCAACCCAGGCGGCAAGGTAGCCATTCGCATAAATCCCGGAATAGGCGCCGGACACAGCGAAAAGGTTATGACCGCTGGAAACAACACAAAATTTGGAATATACCCTGATCTTATTCCCCAGGTAAAGCAAATATTGAAGGAGCATAACCTGAATCTGGTGGGAATCAATCAGCATATAGGTTCATTGTTCATGGAGCCAACGCCATACATTGAGGCAGCAAAAACTCTCCTGTCCATAGCTGAAAGCTTTGACGAGCTGGAGTTTATAGACTTTGGAGGCGGCTTTGGCATCCCCTACCGCAAACAAGAAGGAGAAAAGCGCCTTGACCTCAAGGCCCTGGGTGAACAGCTTGACGAAATAATAGGCAACTGGACAGCAAAGAGAGGCGTTTATCCCACCTTCCAAATAGAGCCGGGCAGGTATATAGTGGCCGAATGCGGCGTGCTGCTTGGTATGGTATACGCTGTGAAGCGGGGCTACAACACCACTTACGTTGGAACTGACCTGGGATTCAACGTACTCATCCGTCCCGCCATGTACAACTCCCACCATGATGTAGAGGTGTATGATGAAAACGGGCAGCTGGTTAAATCAAGCCAATATCAGAATACCACTGTGGTAGGCAACATATGCGAAAGCGGGGACATCATCGCCAAAAATAGGCTCCTCCCAATCGTCAGGGAAGGCTATATACTTGGTATCATGGATGCAGGGGCATATGGCTATTCCATGGCGTCTAACTACAACAACCGCTTAAGGCCGGCGGAAGTTTTGATAGACAAAAATGGCAACGATATGCTCATAAGGAGAAGGGATACCTTTGATGACCTTTTAAGCACCTTCAACTTCTAATGCCATTTGCGGAGGCTTTATGGCCTCCACATTGATATTTTATTGGGATTGCATCGTGTGCTGTATTCTTACATTGCAAAGAAATATCATGGTAATTTAACCTTTTACTCCACAAAAACAGCATTTAAAAGTAAACACAGCCGTGCTACTGTACAAAGAAGGCATTGTGTGGTATAGTAAAATAGCAGTCAAAATCTGTATACTATGATCTCATAACCCAGCACGCTTAACAGCTTGCACAGGATTAACTTGTTAAATTAAAAATATAGAAGTCAAGGGGGTATACAGACCATGCAAACCGTTGTCATTGCCGATACGTGCAGCGACCTCCCCTTTGAATACATCAAGCAGCACGACATTCCTCTCATACATTTTACATACAACTTCAAAGGCGCTGAATACGCGGATGACCTGGGCCAGACAGTGTCGTACAGGTATTTTTACAACGCCATGAGGGATGGGGAGACGCCCACCACTTCTCAGGTAAACGCTCAAACCTACGCGGATATGTTCAAAAAATATGTATCCGAAGGGAAATCGGTTATATACCTGTGCTTTTCCTCCGCCCTGAGCGGCAGCTACAGCAACGCTCTCATAGCCCGGGATATGATACTGGAGGAAAACCCCCGTGCCGACATAACCGTCATCGACACCAAGTGCGCATCCCTGGGCGAAGGGCTCCTGGTGTACTATGCCGTGGAAATGCTTGAACGGGGCGCTTCCAAGGAAGAGATTATAAACTGGGTTGAACAAAACAAGCTAAAGGTACATCACTGGTTCACGGTGGAGGACCTGCAATATCTCAAGAGAGGTGGAAGATTGTCAGGAACAGCCGCATTTATAGGCAACATACTGGATATCAAACCCGTACTCAACGTAGACCGGGAAGGTCGTCTCGTCCCCACGCTTAAGGTAAAGGGGCGCAAGAAATCCCTCCGTACGCTGGTCGAAAAGATGGAAGAGCACATCGTCAATCCAGAACAGCAGGTGGTGGCCATAAGCCACGGCGATTCACCTGAGGATGCAGAATACGTGGCGGGGCTGATACGCTCAAAATTCACAGTTAAGGATATAATTATAAATCAAATAGGCCCTGTGATAGGCTCGCATTCAGGGCCTGGTACGTTAGCGGTATTCTTCCTAGGAGGAGAACGATAAACTTTTGATGAGGGAATCGCAAGCGCGATTCCCTTTTTAATGCATCTTTTGGGCGTATATTCATCTAATAAAACAATTAATTCAGTGCGATCCCTTTTTAATGTATTTTTTGGCCGCAATAGGGGCAATATGCAAAGGAACGATGGAGCACAGCGCCACAGTTTGGGCACTGATTGCCAAAATAGGTCTGCACCTCTTCAAGCCTGTTTACATCCACATCGGTGCTGTTCTTCAGCTCATCCACGTAGTCGGGTGGCACTCTAAAAATTCTGTTACAGCACCTGAATCTCATATAGTACCTCTTGTTCCACCTAAATATCGGGATAAAGAAAAAGTGAAAATAGGTGTACTCCTC
>JAMNZI010000225.1 GCA_023622385.1 Bacillota bacterium
CTCTCAAAACTCTCTTTGTACAGTTTTTAGACTACCTATAAGGGATTGAAACTGTTCTCCTTAAATTCTAACTCCCTGCGTTTGCGATAGGTTTTTAGACTACCTATAAGGGATTGAAACTTATTTGGAATAAGTAAATCTTCCCCTGCACGTGTACGCTTTTAGACTACCTATAAGGGATTGAAACCTTTAACCCTTTTTCAACAAGGCGTGCTTTTATTTTGTTTTTAGACTACCTATAAGGGATTGAAACATGCTGCCCGCTGCTCTTCGGACACCGACATCGGCTCAGTTTTTAGACTACCTATAAGGGATTGAAACTTTTTTCCTCTTCATCATTAGTGTTACAGTCAAATAGTTTTTAGACTACCTATAAGGGATTGAAACATCTTCTGGCTCTCGCTCTCCGACTTTCCATACTTTGTTTTTAGACTACCTATAAGGGATTGAAACTATGATAATAACTGAGTAGTCTATTTGGTATCAGTAAGTTTTTAGACTACCTATAAGGGATTGAAACACCGTATAGAGGGCAATATAGCATTTCTCAAGCAAGGTTTTTAGACTACCTATAAGGGATTGAAACTATTACGATGTCGTAAACTTGTCAATACTTTTTCAAAGTTTTTAGACTACCTATAAGGGATTGAAACGCCGCTTCCTTTGGTGTGAAGTAAACACCCTTCTTGAGTTTTTAGACTACCTATAAGGGATTGAAACCAGCTCTCACAGGTTACAGGCCTGGAGGGCCTAGCACGTTTTTAGACTACCTATAAGGGATTGAAACGACCCTGAATCTAATAAATTGCGTTTTACGCAAATTTCGTTTTTAGACTACCTATAAGGGATTGAAACCAACTGTATTTTTCGCTTTTTAAAGCACCTGACAAGTTTTTAGACTACCTATAAGGGATTGAAACTACATAGCAAGGATGCCAGCAAGTTGGGCTTGTAATGTTTTTAGACTACCTATAAGGGATTGAAACGGTTCATGTTCAGTATTCATTGTAGCCCAGCAACCCGTTTTTAGACTACCTATAAGGGATTGAAACTTGTTTCCTTTATCATCTACTGGACGACAATTTACTGCGTTTTTAGACTACCTATAAGGGATTGAAACCAGATATTAAGGAACTCGCCGCTAGAGTCAATAATGGTTTTTAGACTACCTATAAGGGATTGAAACGGGTTTTACGAGGCTTGGTTGCATTGGTTGCCCTATGGTTTTTAGACTACCTATAAGGGATTGAAACCCACAGCCGACGTATGGACAGTCGTCGCAAACGTCAAGTTTTTAGACTACCTATAAGGGATTGAAACATGCTATCAAAAATGGAATTGCGGGAGCATGGGAAGGGTTTTTAGACTACCTATAAGGGATTGAAACACGGCAAGCTGCCTTGTGTTGGCCTTTATGCTTTCGGTTTTTAGACTACCTATAAGGGATTGAAACACTTTTTACGCTTTTGAAATTCAGCATTGAGTATTTGTTTTTAGACTACCTATAAGGGATTGAAACTTCCCAACACACCACCCACCATTAAACCTACAAAGAACGTTTTTAGACTACCTATAAGGGATTGAAACAGTTGAAGCCTTCTGACGTGGTTGAGATGTACAACTGTTTTTAGACTACCTATAAGGGATTGAAACGCGAAAACGTCAGGACACTTCTGTACCAGATTATCAGTTTTTAGACTACCTATAAGGGATTGAAACCTGTTTACAGAGTCTTTAAAGGTGATAGAAATCCAGGTTTTTAGACTACCTATAAGGGATTGAAACTCTTCTCCTTCCTGCACGGCGTATGTGGCAGGCAGGAGGTTTTTAGACTACCTATAAGGGATTGAAACTTCCCTTCTCATCTCTTCCTCGGCCTCCGCCATTAGGTTTTTAGACTACTTATAAGGGATTGAAACCTGATCTTATGCTCTTCTTGCACCCAAGAATTAATCTTGTTTCTAGACTACCTATAAGGGATTGAAACTTGCTTTGTTTTTTGTTATTATTTTATGTTAAATATAGCAATTTTTAGATTTCCTCTATAGGTATTGAAACATCTAACTTTGCTTTTAATTTTGATAATTTTGATTTTATAGGGGAGTGAAACGCCATCTATTAACTGCAATTGTTTGATGTCGAGCAGCTCTTTATCCTATCTTTAAGCGACAAAAACTACGAAGGTAATTATAATTTATTTTGTTACAGCTTTATTATGTTTGTAAATTCGAATAAGTATCAGTATTTACGGCTTTCTATTTACCAGAAAAGCAGCCTGTTTGTGGTTCACCTTTTTGCATGGCTAGTGTTAGGGAAGTTTTAAATTTATGTGATTTAAATATCTTCCGCAGAATAATCGATGGTGTGAAGATAGAATGGTATTGGCTGTTAATCTCCAGGCAAAGGTGGAATGATTTTATTTTAGCTAATATGAGGTCTTAGGGGTAAGGCTGAACTAAATTTTGAATGCGTGTAAATGGTAAATTGACGAATTATCGGAAGCTGTTTTTACTCTCTAAAGATAGGTCTGCTAATGAAGTTTTTGTATAACGTAATTTTACGTAATTTTTACAAGACATAAAAGGATTTTCTACATAAATGTAGAAATAATAACGAAAAAGGAAAATTCTTGAGAGGTGGAGAACACCGTGAATCCAAACGAAAAGGTTGTCTTGCTTTCTTTAATAGGTAAGGGAATAATAGAGAATGGAGGTTACAAAAAAGCAGGATACTATTTTGAAGAAACTGATGAGGTTATATACACATCTCTTTTCGGTGCAGCACTTTATAAGGTACTAAAAAAGTTGGGATATGACATTGTTCAATGGATAATATTTGGCACCAGGTACTCCAACTGGTCTGAGCTTGCAACTGTTTTAGAGGATGAAAATAAAGAGGAGATTGACGGTTTAGTTGAATGGTATATGAAAGTGTGCGAAGAGGAGAAAAAGGGGATTTCAGATCAGATGCTTGGACAGTGGGAGAGTCTGCTTTCCAGTAGGATCCCAGGAATAAGGCTTCTCCCGGTTGACCCGTTAGATTATGATATATATATAAATGCGTTGCTTAAAGAATTTACTGAAGAAAAATGCAAAGTGATGCTTGATATTACGCATTCTTATAGGCATATGCCTGTTATCCTTGCTTTTTCCATAATGGTCTTAAAGTACATAAAAGAAATTTCCGGTGTCAGCGTGTATTATGGAGCGCTGAACATGGGCGAGTTTATGAACGATATTCCGGCCAATGCCGTCCCGGTTCTCAAAATCGACCTGATTTCCGATTTAGTGTCAATGGCTGAAAGCTTGGCCACTTTTGATAATTCAGGCTATTTTGTGGACTTGTTAAACCTACTGGGCATAGAGAATACCGAAAAGACATATTTCTGGCTTGAGATGAATCGTCAGCCCCGTAGCCAGCTTAGGCAGATAACCGAAATGTTACAAAGCTTTTCCCGAGGAGATGACTACAAAGCTTCAATTGCCGGTTATTTAAATGATCAGCTTAAGCCTCTCTTGAGTTCTACTTTGGATAAAAGAATGGTGGAGCGAGCTAAACTGTTTTTCGGGAAGAAACAGTATTTAAAAGCCCTTATATTGCTGTATGAAGGCCTTGTAATTGGCATAGGAAGAAAGCACGGTTTTAGTGACTATTTGGATTATGATGCGCGAGAAAAGATTAGGCAGTTTATTAAAAACAATGATAGCGTTCTATTCAGCGATGCTCAAAAGGAGACGTATTACAAATTGGAATATACGCGAAACGCCGCTGTACATGGTTCTCGAGCTAGAGGAACTCAGGATACCGTAGAGCAACTGGATAGCTTCGAACAGCTTTTTAAAGAAGCCGTTAAGTTGTACGAAGACATAGTTATTGATTAAAGATAATTAGAAAAGTTGAGGGTGAGGGGGTGGCATATGCTCAAATTTATCTCCTTGCTGGGTACGAACGCGTACCTTCCCTGTAATTATGTGATGGACAACCATAAAGTAGAAGATTGTTGTTATATTCAAGAGGCGCTTATCAAACTGTTAACCAGGAAAGGGTTGGAATTTGATTCGGTGCTTATTTTCACGACCGAAGGGGCATATCAAAGCAATTGGTTGCAAAATGCCTATAGCGCAAAATATAACCAACAAAGGCCGGGCCTTGAAAAGATACTGAAGGATATTTTTGCCCATGATCCCCAGCGTGTTAAAAACATACCTATTCCTAATGGCAATAGTGAAGAAGAATTATGGCAACTGTTTGACATATTTATGGACAACCTTGAAGAAGAAGATGAAATAGTATTAGACATAACACATTCATTTCGCTTTTTACCCATGCTGACTTTTATTGTCTTATGCTTTGCCAAGGTTGTTAAAAAATGTCAAATAAGGGGTATTTACTATGGTGCATTTGAGGTATTAGGAAGCTTGGACAAGGTAAAGGATATCCCAATAAATGAACGTAATGCTCCTGTGCTGGATTTGACGCCGTTTGCGATCTTATTTGAGTGGGTGATAGGGGTTGATCGCTATCTTAAGACGGGTGATGCTTCAATTATTGAGCAGTTAACCCGGCAAGAGAGCAGCAAGCTTTCGGAGCGTATCAATGAGGACATCTCTCAAAAGGAGCTTCCTCTAGATGCGGCTTCTCTTTTTAGAGACCCTCGAAATTTGAAAAAGCTGGCCAATGCGATGGCGCAATTCAGCGCTGCGGTTTTTACCTGCAGAGGGCAAGAATTATCCGAAAAAGCGTTAGAGCTAAAGGAGGCTATAGAGGAGGTTGTTGAAAGTAAAGCCTATAAGCACGTACAACCCTTAGCACAAATAATAGACCTGCTAAAGGAGCGTTTTGATAAGTTTGGTTCGGATGAGCATACAAACATGCTGGAAATTGTAAAGTGGTGCCTCGGAAATAATATGTATCAGCAGGGACTTACTATTTTGGAAGAAAGCCTTATAAGTTTTGCTTGCGATAGGTATGGGTTGGACAAGAGGGTTAAGGAAATAAGAGACGAGATAAATAGATACGCTCATAAGGTAGGCAATAATAAAGGGGTTGAACTTGTAAAGAGTTTGTTTGCAGATGAGGATTTAAGCGTTACCAGGGAATTTTATCAACTTCTGTATGATATATGCTACATCCGCAACGATATAAATCATGCTGGTTGGATGATGCATCCTGCTAGGGCTTCGGTATTCGAACAAAAATTAAAGGAGTTTCTAAATAAAGCTCAAAAAATCGTGGATTGCGGCAAAGCCGAAAGGCAAATGCTATTGATATTATCCCATGAATTGACAGATCCTCAAAAAATTCAGGCAAGGGAGAAGCTGGGGGTGACCCGGTTTGTACCATTAAGTTCTGCACTTCTTGAAAAATGGAGCAATGTTCCACCTAATTTGGATAACCTTGATGAATATTTAGAGGACATACTGAAATGGATTGATGATAATGCCAAAATGGGCGATTATGTCCTGGTTCAGGGGGATTACGGTGCTACCTTGATGGTGGTTTCATATTGTATAAAACGCAATCTAATCCCGGTGTACGCCACTACCAACAGGAGGGTGAGCGAAGAAAGGCAAGGGGATAGGGTAGTGAGCGTACGACAGTTTGAACATGTAGATTTCAGAAGATATAAACTCATTTAGCCTAAATTATGAAACGGGGAGATGTAGTGCCGATGGCTCAGCGTATGATGGGTGTTTTGGGACCGAAACCCATATCTCTCTCAGAGTTTAAAAGGTTGAAGGATCAGCTGGAAAATAAGATAGAAAATCCAGATTTTGATGTTAAAACTTTGCTGGAAGATTGGTGGGATGTTCCGTATTATTTTGATTTTGACCAGGATATTGAATGTTTACCGTCCATCAGAGATGCGGCCCATCTCTACGTACTGCTTAACTATTTATTGTTCGGTAGGTCTGGAACGCCTTTTGATAGAGGAAAATTCTACAGGCAATTTTTTAAAAATGGTACTGACAAAATAAAGGAATTCATAGCCAGTGTTGCTGCAGGGAAGCCAGCAAGCCTCGAGGATGATGTACAGGTGGACGTGGTGATGGGCTCAATTTACAAGATAAAGAAATATTTCCTTGAGAACAACCGGATAAAGGATATACGGGGTGCCAGCGCCATAATCAAGTATCTCAATGAAGAGGTGACAAAGAAATTTCTATCGTGTCATTTTATAGAAGAATGCGCACTGTATTGCGGTGGGGGCAATGTTTTAATGGTTTTGCCCGGGGGGCAAGGAGACAAAGCTTGTCGACAGCTAGAAAAATGCTTTTTCACAATTGCCCTGACAGCAAAAGTGGCGTTTGAGTACATATCTTGTAGCTTGAATGAGCTTTTTAGCGATTACAGAAAAAAGATAAAAGACCTGCATGATCGCCTGGAGGAAAGGAAAAAGATCAAGGTATACCCAATCAATCCCGACAGCGATTTGCAGGAAATAGTCATAGATGGCAAAAGAATAAACTTTGCCGGCGTTGAACGCTTAAGTTCCTGTGGAGAAGTTTGCAGGCTCTGCAACGTAAGGGATGCTAGATACGCTGTGGACACGGCCGAGGGTAAGATGCCGGCCTGTCCCTCGTGTATGAGAAAAAACGAAGTAGGTAGGATAGAGAAGGCTATATTTTATGAAGAATACGAGCGGATCGTTGGCATTCCGCCTAAACGGGATGTTGCCAGCATATCCGATTTAAAAGATAATCACGGCCATGTGGCGGTGATCTATGCCGATGGCAACAACATGGGCAACGTGGTGATGAACATAGGCAATCCTCTTCAGAACATGTATTTCAGTCGCAAGGTGGACTATATCACCAAACGATGTGTGTATAACGCTATACGGAAAGTAATGGGCGATAACGCCAGGTTTGAGGCAATTGCCCTGGGTGGCGATGATGTATTTATCGTTGTACCGGGGGATGTAAGCCTTGAGATTGCCAATGAGATAATAAATGGGTTTGATCAAGGCTTTGACCATCAAATCACCATGTCGGCAGGGATATGTATTGCCAAGCATACCACCCCCTTGCAGAGCATGCTTCAGGTAGCGCAGTCAAAGCTAAAGAGCGCAAAGGCTCTGGCCAGGAATTGGGGGATGAAATGCGGCACTGTAGACATAGAAGTGATAGAGAGCAATATAAGCATAGACCTATCCAGGTCTAGGTGGGCGTTGTTTCCCGCTGATAATTCAAAATTGACGAAGTTTATAGAGATAATTAAGCGCATGAAGGCTACTAAAGGGATAAAGCGCTCGCAGCTGTACAAGTTCAGACATGCCGCCAGGGAGTTGAAACCCTATGAATTCCAACTATTCTACGCTTATCAGGTGGCCAGGCTGTCGCAGGAATATAAAACGTTTGTTGAAGGCATAGCGGAGGTATTTGGCGTGGATCCCAGGCGGTTTAACGGCTTGATCGAAAAAAACGGTACAAATAAAGAAAGGCCGTTTTTATCGCCGTGGGAAGATATAGTGGTGCTTTGGGATTGCATTGGAGGGGGTGCGGGCGATGCAACTTAAAGAATATAGCGTGAAGATAGAGGTTAAAACGCCGTTCAATATAGCGTCGGGAGAGGCCGATGGCTATATACACAAAAGAACGGTACGTTTTAAGGGAAAGCCTTACATTCCCGGCAGCACTATAAAAGGTAAAGTGCGTAGCAACTTTTACAAGCTGGTCTTGCCTGAGCATAAGGAAGGCCCATGTGAATGCCCGTTGTGCAGCATCTTCGGTGGCCAGGGGTATAACCCATCGCGGATATACATAGACGATCTGATAATGGAGGAAAGCAGCGAAAATCGAGAGCCCGTTTTTATAAGGATATCCAGTGCTATCGATAGGTATAAAAGAACTGCTAAGCATGAAGCGCTATTTATTACGGAAGTGGTAAAACCGGCCGTTTTTATCGGCACCATAAAGGTTTATTTTGACGAGGAGACTTTGAAATACAAACAGGATTTAGAATTGGCCATTAAGATGATAGACAGCGTGGGCAGCGGTGGAAGCAGGGGTTACGGAAGGGTCAAGGTTTATTTGGAGGAGGTGACTTGATGAAGGTCAGGCTCAAGTTTATTTCCCCCTTTGTGGTAGGTGGGATAAAGCGAGTCTCAAATTATATTGAGAGCCTGGATTACATACCGGGCAATGTAGTAAGGGCTGCTCTTGCCAGATACATACTGAACAACTGCCCTTATTATGACCCTGATGAAGTGGTAATGGTAAATGGGACGTACAGGACAAACTGGGTGTATTTTAAGGATAACCCAAAGTGCAGCGACTGCAGGCTGAAAATGCTGTGCCAGAAATTTAGCGACATAAGAATCTCGTTTTTTTATCCCAAAGATGCGGTAGTCATTCCATCCACTTGGATGGTGTGTAAAGCAAATCCGCAGCACGGCTTTGTGGATTGCCTTACGCAGGAGTCCAGATGTACCAGGTGTGAGGGAGGTAGAGGAAGGGTAGAATTTGTCTCAGGGCTGCTGAAGGACGGCATAAAATACAGCGTGGTTAAAAGCTTTGTGACCAGAACGGCGATAAACAGATATACCGGCACTGCAAAGGATGGCTCGCTTTATTCTTTGCTGGCTGTTTCGGCTACATCGAAGGATCAAAATGGGAGATACGAGGAAAACGTATTTGAAGGTCATATGTGGGGAGTAGCCCCGCAGGATCTGAAAGCTATTGATGAACTTAGAATCGGGAAATATACGTCGGTAGGTTTTGGTAGATGCAGCATAATCACGGAGGATGAAAGGGCAGATATATGTGACGTGCATAAGATTGTCGAGTTGCTCGAGGATTTCAATGCCAAATACAAAACACACAATAAGATAAAGGAGGAAACCACAAGATATTTTGCCATCAAATTTACGTCGGATGCCAAATTGAATTTTGGGCATATCGATTTAGATGGGTATATGACCACTGCACAATACAAAGAGGCATGGCTTAAGGCTCTGGGTATAGATTTGGATATACAGGTAGAGAAAGTATATGCGGAGGTTTTCAATTTTAGAGGGTATGATACGTCGAAGGTAGGAGAGGACAAGCGTGAAAGTGCGGTTCATATGGTGGAAAAGGGTAGCGTAATAGTGTTTAAAACAAGTCTGGGGTTTGATAGGGTGGTTGAATATTTTAAATCCATAGAGGGGTTTGGAGAAGATACTCAAGACGGATAGGGAAAGTTTGAGTATCACCCTGGGGGTGGATTTTAAATGACCGAACTCTTGCTTGATTTTGTAAAAGAGCTGGGGAAGAATACAAATTTTTGGCAAAGAAGTAGAATAGGAAGCAGCAATGTAAGGAAATTAGCTACTATGGCAGTAGACGCCAGTTGCTATAAGGAGTTTAGGCTATTCATGGAATATAAAAGGGGCAGGGGAAATGGCTGGGAAGAGATTTTTTCCAATGATAAAGCGCTGGCTGATGTAATAATAGAATACCTTGATGAAATATACGAAAAATGCGGCAGGGATGATAAAAAGGCTTTGGAAGAGATCAGCAGATTTTTTGGCTATCTTTATTGGAAACTTAAAGCATTGAAGAAATAAGGGGGATGAAGCCGGTGATGCTCCTCGATCGTTTTTATAACAAGTATATCATAAAGGGTACATTGATAGCCGAGACGCCTATCCACATAGGGGCGGGTGAGGAGAGTTTAGATCCCATACAGGCCGACAATTCGGTAATCAAGGATGTGAACGGCAAACCGTATATACCGGGCAGTTCAATCAAAGGGGCTCTGAGAAGCTACCTTGAAACACTGCTTTTGAGCGGGGTAGACCAGAGGTTTAAAGCTTGCCTGATAGTCAATGATCCGTGTTTGGGCGACGAAGATGAGGTGGAAAAGATAAAAAGGATTTACCAGGAAGAGAAGCGCGACCGGGATTTGGACCTCATAGTAGCCGAAGAAATATACAGGAATTTGTGCGATGTTTGCAGAATATTTGGCAATCCCTATTTTGCTTCCAAGCTGAAGGTGGATGATTGTACGCTTAAAGGCGATGCTCATCTTAACATACGGGATGGAGTGGGGATAGATAGGGATACGGGAACTGCTGCCGATGGAAAGAAATACGACTTTGAGCAGGTGGATGCCGGTGCTCAATTCGAGTTTTGTATGTCAGTGGATAATCTGGAGCCGGAACATGAAGAGCTGTTAAAGCTCATGGTAAAGGTGCTTGAAAGCGGGCAGCTGAGGGTTGGAGGAAAAACCTCGGTAGGCCTCGGTTGCATCAGGCTTATAGATACCAAAGCATATAAAATAGAGCCGACAAATTTTAGAAGCTATCTCATGGAAGGCTTGAAGGAAGAAATGAGGTGGCAATATGTTTAGAAAGTTGTATAATGAGGCGGTCATATCTTTTGAGCTTAAGACGGTAAGTCCTTTATTTATCCGCTCGAGACGGGAAGGTCAACTAGATCCTACTGCAGCAGATAATACCTATATTACCATGTATCGGGATGGAAAACCGGTGCCTGTCGTGCCGGGTTCGTCTTTAAAGGGCGTTTTCAGGAACTGCGCCGAGCAGTTGTTGCCGGGAAGCTGCGATATATTTAGAAATCCGTGCGCTAATAGGATTAAGGCTAAAGAGCGCCAAATGGATCGGCAACAAGGAAAGGAAATCTTTTTGGGCAAGGAACGGTATAAGGAAAGCTGTCCAACCTGTAAGCTGTTTGGTTCTACTATTCTAAAAAGCCGTGTATATTTTGACGATGCTTATCCGATAGGGAAGTATAAAATAGGTTCACGCGTATCAGTGGCAATAGACCGCATAACGGGGGCAGCTATGAAAGGACCGGTTTACGAATTTGAATATATAGAGAATGCCCTGTTTAAATGCAATATATACCTCAAAAACTTCTTCAGATGGCATATTAAACTGCTATTTGAGATATTCGACAGGATTGACCAAGGCTTTGTGGTTTTTGGGGGCCTTACCTCAAAAGGATTTGGGCAGATGAGGGTTCAAAATGTGAACATGATGGTGCGCTATTTCGGAAAGCATGAGGAAATGGAGGGATATATAGATAAAGGATTTTTCAAAGAAAAGAGCATAAGCGGCCGTGAAACGATATCGGCTTTGCTGAAGGATGTATCCATTAATGATCAAAATTTATTGCAGGGATGTGATCTGGAATATGACAAAGCCATATGATTTTGTCCCTTTCTTGAAATGTAAAATTTATGATGAAAATGGGACTTTAGAGGGTCGCATTCCGATTAAAGTGAAGGTTTTGACTCCCGTCCATATATTTTCTGGGCACTTAAAGGTACAAGAGAACGGTAAAATTTACAGGGAGTTTATAAAAGTAAATAGGACACCCATTATCCCAGGAACAAGCTTTAAGGGGTGTGTCAGAACCATCGCAGAAAGCGTATCTCACAGCTGTTTGAGAACATCGCAGAAAGATAAAAAGGTGCCTGCAGATAAGCAGCATGATGAAAAGCATAGGTGTATAATATGCGACATGTTTGGAAGCATGGGACACAGGAGCAAGGTGCGATTTAGCGATCTTGTCGCCGTGAATTATGGGACTTATGTCAGGGGCATACCAAGGAGTTTTAAGCCAAACCCGGAAAGCGGCTATTATATAGAAAACGGCAAGTACAAAGGTTATAAGTTTTACAAGCATGGGGTAGATGGGATTCAACCCACTGGCCCTATTTTATGCGAATTTGTGACCACAGGAGCCGAATTTGAAGGAGAAGTACTATACAGTGGATTGACCCATAAACAACTGGCACTTTTGTGCTTTGCACTGGGATTAAGTGGTGATATCCATCCTAAAATTGGATACGGGAAAGCCTTTTTTTACGGCAGCATTGCTATAAGCTCACACCCCGAGTGGGCTGATAAAGCACGGCAATATATCAACGAGTGTTCCCATGAAGTGAAGGGGAATATAGATGCTCTTATAAGAATATTAAACTACAACAACGCATTGAAGTCATATGATGGATAGTTATGATTTAATTAATTCGCATTGCCTTTCCCATATATGGTTTGTTTGAAGAAATGCTTTTTGTGATGAGCTTTTATTGCTATGTGAGAGGTGATCATCATGCCCAAGAGCAAAGAAGAATTATTGATTTGCGCAGAGCATGCAGCTGATTATATAGTAAAGTCGGGCAGCACCGGTTTTGTAAGTTTTATATTGGACATGATAAATATTGTGCGTGAAAAGAAGGAGCCGGAGGACCAAAAGCTTCAGAGCTTTTATAAAATGCTGTACGATGTTCGGGATTCGAATTTGGAGGTAATAGGAGGTGGAAAAAGCCTTAAAAAAGCCTACAATGGCTTTATAGACGGTTTCTTGAAAATATCTAAAAAGTTCCCGCTGAAATATGAGATAGATAATGAAGAATTTAGAGAATTAAATTTAGAGGAGCTATATTACGTTTTTGGGTGGGTAAGGCGTTTGGTGAAAGCTCGAGAATATGAGATGCGGAGCAATAGTAAAAACAGAAATGAATGCCCTGATGCTCAGCATGGTAGAGGCCGGAAGGTAAATGGCGGCATCTTCAATACCCAACTGCAAGAACAATTGAAAAAGTTGAAAGAAAAGTTTTAAAATTTAAATATCATTATTTTTAGTAAACAAAAGTAAACAAAAAGGAGGCAAAAAGATGCGGTATAAAAGGCTTGGCAACAGTGACCTTGTTGTTTCGGTAGTAGGCTTGGGAACATGGGCTATTGGAGGTGATTTCTGGGGCAGTGTGGACGATGCACTCTCTATCAAGACCATTCAACGGGCGATAGACTGCGGTATAAACCTCATCGATACCGCACCGGCGTACGGCAATGGCCATGCTGAACGCATTGTAGGGGAAGCCATAAAGGGAAGGCGCGACAAGGTGATAATTGCCACCAAGTGTGGCGTTCTCCGTGATGGGCCGCGGTTTATACGCACCCTAAAGCCCGAAACCATAAGGAAGGAGATTGATGAATCGCTGCGGCGCTTGGGGGTTGATGTGATAGATCTGTATCAGATCCACTGGCCCGATAAAAATACGCCTCTGGAAGATTCGGTAAATGAGCTGGTTAAACTGAGGCAGGCTGGCAAGTTCAGGTACTTAGGGGTTTCCAATTTTGATACGAAACTCATGGAGCAAATTATTTCCATGACCGATATTGTCAGCCTACAGCCGCAGTATTCATTGCTTGAGAGAAGCATAGAGAAGGATGTATTGCCCTTCTGCAGGGAGAAAGGGATAGGCGTCCTTACATACGGTTCACTGGGTGGAGGCATATTGACAGGAAAATTTAAGGAAAGGCCCAAATTGGAGAAAGGAGACCACAGGGATAGGTTTTATCCATTTTTCCACGAGCCTTTATGGAGTAAGGCCATGCAATTGGTAGAGGCGCTGAGGGAAATTGCCTACGAGGTGGGCAAGCCCGTAGCACATGTGGCTATCAACTGGGTAAATCAGCAGGAAGGAGTGACCTCGGCGCTAGTAGGTGCCAAAACTCCTGAGCAGGCCGAGCAAAATGCGGGAGCCGGTGAATGGGAATTGTCCGAGGAACACTTGAAACGGATTGAAGCAGCTTATAAAAATATATTTGGTTCCGATGGTGTCGATTAATGGGAGAGCACCCACGGCTTATGGTGGGTGCTCTTTTGATTTTTATAATTTTTCATACAAGATTCATTATCTCTTTTATTTTCTCCTCCAAAATGCCCAGGTCATCGGCCAGCCGGAGAATGGTGTAGTAGGGGCGGATTTCTTTGGCGTAAAGCAGAGCTTCTTCCACCAGGCTCTCTTCTATGCCCAGAGCCCGGGGGGTAAAGTTGGCGCCAGCCGTATGCAGCCATTCTTTTACCGTATTGAGCGAAGGTACCGACGAGATGAGCGGTTTAAGGTGAGTTTCCCATTTTTCCTTGATGTCATACAACCTGCGTTCATAAATAGCGGGATTCCAGTTTTTACTGTCATTTGAGCCTATTACCTCATGGGCAATGGGACCGAATACTTTATTTACCCTTTGGCACCATTCCTGGTAAGAAGTTCTGGTAATCACAAGGTGCGGTATGTCTATGTTTTTGGGATCCAGAAATACCAGCTCGTTGTATAAGGCTACGGTATAAAGGACGGCCAGGCCCACCTTCGTGCCATGCAAGAGAGGCTGACGCCCTTGCATGAAATATTTCATCTCGATATAGTGGGATATGTGGTGTTCGCTACCGGAAGCTGGCCGGGAATTGCCCGTCAACATCATGGCAATGCCCGATAGTATAAGGGCTTCCATAAGGGCCTGTATGCCTTCGGGCTTTCTCTGGGCTATTTGCGATGCCTTTGAGAGGACTTCTTCCAGAGCTCTTTGGACCATGTTTTTAGCTACAGGGCACAGCCTTTCATGCATTACGATAACGCTCATCTGCCAATCGGCCAGTGAGGTGACCTTGCCCAGCATATCGCCAAAACCGGCCAGTATCATATCATCGGGAGCTGAACACAGCATATCGGTATCGGCTATTATTGCAAGTGGGTGAACGGCGGGGTATGTACGCTTAAATCCGTTTATGAGCAGGGGGGAGACGGTGGATGCGTATCCATCCATGGAAGGGGCGGTTGCAAACACCAGATAGGGCTTGCCTGTTCTATGGCTTATAAAGCGCGTTATGTCATTGATGGTGCCCGAACCCACCGCTATCAGAAAGTCCGTTGAAGGGTCAAACTTCAGCAATATTTGCGTGATGGCGTTTTCGTTGGGGATTACTATGGGCTTTTGCTCGAGCATGCACACCCCTATATCATATCCTTTGTCTGAGAGCATCTCAAATATACGATTACCCGCCAATTCCCAGGTATTATCATCGCATATCATCAAGCCACGCTTTCCCATTCTTAATTCGGCCACGATTAGAGGGACGTCTTCTTCGGCTTTTTGCTTTATTATCACGTGCCTTAAAGGTATCGTATGCGTCAAGCCGTATTGGCAGAGGAATGAAGAGCCAATCATATCCTTACATGACGATAGTACCGACATTTCCCATTCTTCCTTTCATGTGCTTTATATTTAAATTCATTTTACATCACAACGTATCACGTTACAACTTGATGCTCCACTTTTACGGATCTTTTTGTCCTGGAGCGGTGGATGATTGCATAATATTTCAGGCGCAAGTTATGACCTGCTATTGCGAGTAAGTTTGCATCTCCAAATACTAAATATATGGCGGGGATTTTCCGTGTTGCTTTCGAACATGGACACGAAAATTGTCCTCTGCTTGAAAAAGGTAATGCTCATTGTTATAATAAACAAATAGCCAAATAAAAGGGGTTATGCCAGTATGAAAGACAATGATAAATGGAGGAAAATACGGAAGCTATTCTTAGTCTTTTTTCGCATAGGAGCCTTCACCTTTGGCGGAGGGCTGGCAATGATTCCCTTCATCAAAAGGGAAATAGTGGACAGCAACCATTGGATTGAGGAGGAGGACATCGTCGATATATTTGCCATGGTGCAATCCGTGCCAGGGGTGATTGCGGTTAATTCGGCGATATTTGTCGGGTACAGGGTGGCCGGCATGTGGGGGGCTGTAGCTTCTGCGGTAGGCGTTGTGCTCCCATCGTTTATAGTTATCTCGGTCATAGCGCTTTTCTTTTCGAGCTTTAAAAAAGTGCCGGTAGTTGCAAGGGCCTTTGAGGGGATCAACGCCGGTGTGGTAGCGCTTATAATAACGGCGCTGGTTCAGCTCATCAAGCCCAGCATAAAGGATAATTATGGATGGGCTATTGCGGCCGTTGTGTTTATTATCATGAGCCTAACCGATATAAGTGCTGTATACGTACTATTGGCATCGGCTGTATTCGGTATAGCCATAAGCTATATAAACAGGAGAAAAGGAGTTTAGAGCATGTACAAGCTGTACCTGGAGCTGCTAATCATCTTCTTTAAGATAGGGCTATTTACCATTGGCGGAGGATATGCCATGCTTCCTCTCATCCAGCGAGAAATAGTGAGGCATGGCTGGCTTACCTTTAAGGAGACCATAGACATAATAGCTGTGTCGGAGATGACGCCTGGGCCTTTTGCTATAAATGCAGCCACCTTCGTTGGGACCAGGACCTCAGGCATATTGGGCGCCACTTTTGCTACCGCTGGGGTAGTGCTGCCCTCGTTTTTAATAGTTACGCAGGTGGCCAAGTACTCGGAGCGCTTTAAGGATCAGGCCCTTGTGCGGTATGCCCTGTATGGTTTGCGCCCTGCGGTCATAGGGCTTATAGCATCGGCTGCTTTTTTGATTGCCCGTACCACCTTTTTTGCGGTATCGAACGGGCAGGGACACCTGTTTTCCGGAATAGGCAATATTTTAAATGCAATAAACTGGCGGGCCATAATGATATTTGCTGTTGCTTTAACAGCCAGCTTGAAGTATAAGGTTCATCCGATACTTCTCATCATCGTGTCGGGTCTGTTGGGGATTATACTGTATTCGATATAGAAAGATTGAATTTTCTTCTTGAAATAAACGGCAATTTATGGTATACTGAACGTAAGGTGTATTAACCAAAAGGCGATCTTCATATTGATGAATTTAACCATCTTAAATTTAATAGCTCGATAGCGTAAAAGCTTTCAATCTGGAGCGCTGAATTCTTTGCAAAAAGAAGCGGGGGACCCAATTATTCGGGGTGAATCACCTTGGAGGAGGCTTTGTAAAAGCCTTGTGTGCCAAGGTGTAGGGCTATACCTTAGGCCCGAATCCGTCAGCTAACCTCGTAAGCGTGTAAGGGAGATTGAGAGCCTGAGTGGTATTTGCGTGCTTAAAGGCTATGGGTCTCCCATAGCTTTTTGATTTTTCTACGCCAAATATCTTGTCGCAATCCATTTTTTAAGCAGGAAAGGGTATTTTGGCGAGTTAAAAGCCTATTTTATTAGCGCCCCAAACTGAAGTGCGTATCTCGGTACTTTAACTCATTATTTCACACATAAATTATTTACTTATGTATTTTTTATCAATTGATGTATTTTTGACTCAAAGTGTAGCCTTTAACCATTTAAATCAATTTTGTCATGGAAATTATTGGGAAGGAGGATGTCGTTGACTGAACAAATTCTTACGATAAACGATTTGGCCGTTTACTTTTATATGGATACACGAATAGTTCCTGCAGTGGATGGAGTGAGTTTCTCGGTTTCCAGAGGAGAGACGCTGGGATTGGTTGGAGAATCGGGGTGTGGTAAGAGCGTAACTGCCCTTTCCATTATGAGGCTGCTACCAAGTCCCCCTGCTAAAATAGAGAGAGGCGAAATTTGGTTTAAAGGAGAAAACATTTTGGACAAAACAAACGAAGAGATGAGAAAGATCCGAGGCAACGACATATCCATGATATTCCAGGAGCCTATGACTTCTTTGAACCCCGTGCTGACGATAGGCTATCAGCTTTCCGAAGTTATCATTCAACACCAAAATGTCTCCAAAAAAGAGGCTTTGGAAAGAGCTATAGAAATGCTTAGAATGGTTAAAATTCCGCTACCCGAAAAGAGGATAAAGCAATATCCTCACCAGCTGAGCGGCGGCATGAGGCAGAGGGTAATGATTGCCATGGCGCTGGCGTGTAATCCCGAGCTGCTCATTGCAGACGAGCCTACAACAGCCCTGGATGTAACCATTGAAGCCCAGATACTGGAGCTTATAAATGAGCTAAAAGAGAGGTTTGGGTCGTCGGTCATCATGATAACCCATGATCTGGGGGTTGTGGCTGAAACAGCCGATAAGGTGGCTGTAATGTATGCAGGCAGAATTGTTGAATATGCCGACGTATACTCTATATTCAACAATCCAAAACATCCATATACGCGGGGCTTGCTAGAGGCTATTCCTGATATGGATTTGCCACGGGGCCAGAGGCTTAAGGAGATAAAAGGAGTGGTCCCACTGCCAGACGAGATAAAGGAGGGCTGCAGGTTTAAGACCAGATGTGATTATGTAAAAGCTGAGTGCATGTTTCATGAACCGCCTTTGACACAGGTGGGCTCTGCCCTTGTTCGCTGCTGGAATTATGGTTGAGGTTTTACTGGTATGCATCGATGTGTGGCTACCGAAAAAAGCCTGTTGGCAGACGAAGATAAGTTAAAGGGAGTATGGAGGTATGGCTGTGACTGCAAATATTTTAGAAGTAAAGGGCTTGAAAAAATATTTTCCATTCAAAAAGGGCTTATTAGGTAAGCCAGTAGAATATGTGAGAGCGGTGGATGGGGTTGATTTTCACATAGGGTATGGGGAGACACTGGGCTTGGTTGGAGAAAGTGGATGCGGTAAATCCACCACAGGGCGCACTATCATGCGACTGCTGGAGCCTACAGAAGGGGAGATATTTTTTGAAGGCCAAAATATAACGCATTTTAACAAAAAGCAACTCAGACAGGTATACAAGCATATACAGCTCATATTTCAAGACCCCTTTGCATCTTTGAATCCCAGAAAGGCGGTAGGTAATGCTGTAGCTGAGGTACTCCTCGTCCACGGTATGAGAGATAGTATTAAGCGGAGGGAGAGGGTTGAAGAGCTGTTTGATATGGTAGGGCTTAGGAAGGAAGATATGGACAAGTATCCCCATGAGTTCAGCGGCGGACAGCGGCAAAGGATAGTAATCGCACGGGCTCTGGCCGTCAATCCTAAACTGCTGATATGCGATGAGCCGGTATCCGCCCTTGATGTGTCCATTCAGGCCCAGGTCATAAACCTCCTCATGGATTTGAAGGCGCGTTTAAACTTATCATATCTATTCATATCTCATGACCTGCGGGTGGTTAGGCATATCAGCGACCGCGTGGCGGTAATGTATCTGGGCAAGATTGTGGAAATGGCGCCTGCCGAGGATTTGTTCAGGGAACCATTGCATCCCTACTCAAAAGCCTTGCTTTCGGTCATACCCGTTTTGAAACCTGGGCGGAAGGGGAAAAAGCTGGTTCTGGAGGGCGAGATACCCAGCCCGGTCAACCCACCTCCGGGGTGCAGATTCAGCACCAGGTGCAGATATGCTACAAAACAGTGTAGCGAGATTGAGCCGCCAATAAAGATGGTAGGCGACCAGCATTTTGTGGCCTGTCACCTATATTGAAGGGCGCTTTGTGTAGAGCCTTGTTAAGGTTATGGCCAGTTTAATTCCAAAGGTAAAAATCAATAAGGAGGGATCTAGAGTGAAAAAAGCATTAAGGGGAATTGTGGTGTTGCTTTTGTTGGTAACGTTTTTACTAGGCGCTGTGGGAGGGTGTTCCAAAAAGGCCAGTACTAAAGCTTCTGAGAAGGTCTTGGTCATTGGATATGATAGGGATGCTGAAATTATGGATACCATAAAGACATCGTGGTATTCCGATGCCCTAATTTACATACACGATAGGCTTGTGAGCAGGGACTATGAATTTGGCTATCAGCCCGGATTGGCCGAACGGTGGGAGGTATCGGAAGATGGGTTGGTATGGACCTTTTATCTGAGAAAGGGCGTAAAATTCCATGATGGTTCCGACTTTACGGCCAAGGACGTTAAATGGACCATTGATACCATAAAGGATCCAGCCACGGGTTCTCCTTTTAGGGCAGACCTTGATGCCATAAAGGAAGTCCAGATTGTTGATAACTATACGGTAAAGATAATCCTGAACTATCCATATCCTAACCTCTTGTTCAACCTATCCAATACCGCCGCTGGCATACATCCAGCCAATGCCTATGAGAAGTACGGGGAGGATTATGGGAAAAAGATCGTAATAGGTACAGGGCCTTACAAGCTTGAGGAGTGGATTCCGGGAGACAGGACGGTGCTGGTCAAAAACGAGGATTACAACTGGGGACCCGAATGGATGTCCAATAGGGGTCCAGCCCTTATTGACAAGATAATCTTGAAAATCATACCCGATGAAAGTGCCAGGATCATGGAGCTTGAGACGGGTGGCATTCACATACTCAGGAATGTTCCCGAAACCTATGTGGAAAAGTTGGAAAAGAATCCCGATATCACGGTTTATAAGAACCCCGCTACCAAGCTGGGATACCTTGCCTATGCTACCGACAAGGAACCCTTTAACGATGTAAGGGTCCGCAGGGCCATAAACCATGCTTTGAATAAGGAGGAAATTATACAGTTTGTCTTCAAGGGGATAGGAGAGGTGGCGTATGGGTACCTACCTCCTGCTCTCAAAGATGAATATCTGGAAGAAAGCAGCCAGTTGGCTTATGAATACAATCCCGAAAAGGCAAGGCAGCTATTGGCTGAGGCGGGTTATCCAAATGGTTTTAAGGCGACCCTTTCGGCTGATAACTCATCTAAGAGTAGCAAGCTGGCCGAGATTATTCAGCAGCAACTCAAGGAAGTGGGCATAGAGACCCGCATTCAGTTGTACGACTCTGCCAGCTACGCTGATATGCTAAAGGAAGGCAAGCAGGAACTGTTCATAAGGGAGTACAGCTGGCCCAATGCGGATATACTTGACTGGTTCTTGCTTTCGGAGCGCTTCCCGTATCCAAACCATTCAAGATGGAGGGACCCCAAGACCGATGAGCTCATCATGTTTGCAGCTAGAAGGCCGACCTGGGCTGAAAGGGCCGAGGCGTACAAGGAGGTACAGCGTTATTTGATCGAACAAGCTGTATGGGCGCCCATCTACGTGCCCATGAATATAATCGCGGTACGCAAGGAAGTGAAAAATTTCAAGTATCATCCTTGGATGCTGCAGTACAACGACGGGTTTGACATAGAGGTGGAGTAGGGGGATGGGGTGTAGATTATGCTCAAGTACATCGTAAGAAGGATAGTTTTAATGGTACCGGTGATCATAGTCATGACCCTCATTGTTTTTTCAATATTTTATTTTGCTCCGGGGGATCCGGTATCCCGGATTGCAGGGCCCAACGTAACGCCCGAGGTTTATGAGAGCATAAGGCGGAAGTACGGGCTGGATCAGCCCTTCATTATACAGTATTTAAGGTTTATGAAGAGTGTAATAGAAGGAGATTTAGGCGTTTCCATCCTTCAGGAGCGGCCGGTAATTGAGATGATAAAGGAAAGGCTGCCTGTCACGCTGGAAATCGGCCTGCTGGGATTCTTAATAACATTTTTGATTGCCATCCCGGTAGGGGTGATAGCAGCAGTAAAGAAAAATACCCTGGTGGATTATATGTGTATGTCAGGTACTCTATTGGGAGCAGCCATCCCCACATTCTGGCTTGGCATGCTGCTTATGTACTTTTTCGCCTATAAATTGAGGTGGTTCCCCATTTCGGGATACGGAACCATCCGGCACCTTATCCTTCCCGGCTTTGCCATTGGGCTGACCAATGCAGCCGTAACGGCTAGGATGGTGAGGTCAAGCATGCTGGAGGTTTTAAATCAGGATTACATAAGAACTGCCAGGAGCAAGGGGCTTTTTGAAAAAGTGGTGATTTACAGGCATGCGCTTAAAAACGCCCTGATACCTGTTATCACGCTTATGGGCCTTAGGCTAGGATGGATCATTGGCGGGTCGGTGGCTCTTGAGATAATATTCAGCATCCCGGGGATAGGGCGATTGATGGTGGATTCTATACTGGCACGGGATTATCCCGTTGTCCAGGGTTCTATGATAGTGCTGACTTCCTCAATAATCCTGGCCAACCTTTTGGCTGACGTATTGTATGCCATTGTGGACCCCAGGATAAGATACAGCTAATCTTGCTGAAAGAAGGTGATATAAGGGATGATTGCGCCGCAGAGTAGGAATGGAGGAGTGTATATCCAAAAAGAATGGATTGAGCAGCAGGCTCTAGAAGCAAAGGAGGGAAAGGAACGCAGGCACCTTATCGATTTCTTTGCAAAGCTTTTCAAGCATAAAGGGGCTGTATTTGGCGCGGTGATCATAGTGTTGTTTGTGTGTACGGCGGCCTTCGCACCATGGCTGGCACCTTATGAGTACGATAAGCCCGATATTTCGGCTGTGCTGCAGCCTCCTTCTGCTGAACATCTGTTTGGTACCGACGAATTTGGCAGGGATATATTCAGCAGGATAGTTTACGGAGCGCGGATATCCCTGAGGGTGGCATTTGTAGCTGTGGGAATCTCGCTGGTGATAGGTACGGTACTGGGTGCCCTGGCCGGATATTACGGCGGAGTTGTGGATTATATCATCACCTCTATAACCGATGTAGCCTGGGCCTTTCCTACCACCCTTTTGGCCATAGCCTTCATTGCCACTTTAGGAACGGGGGTTGAAAACGTCATAATAGCCATCGCTCTTGCCAGCTGGGCAGGATACTGCAGGGTGGTAAGGGGCCAGTTTCTCTCTTTAAGAGAGCGGGAGTTTGTTCAAGCTGCCCGTATTCTTGGAATGAGCGATGCCAGAATAATATTCGGACATGTGCTCCCCAATGCGCTGGGGCCTGTGATCGTCATGGCTACTTTAGAGCTGCCCAAGGCCATAGTAATAGAGGCTTCTTTGAGCTTTTTGGGATTGGGGGCTCAACCGCCTGAGCCCAGCTGGGGAGTTATTTTGGATAGCGGTAAGGGGCTACTTGACCAGGCGCCGTGGATTTCCTTTTTTCCAGGGCTTATGATCATGCTGGTAGTACTGGGCTTTAATCTTTTTGGCGATGCATTGAGGGATGTTCTGGATCCCAATTCATAGTTAAATTTTTACAATTAAAGCGGAATAAACTTTTTGTTGCATTTAACCACGTGCAATGATATAATGCAAATGGTGAAAAAGTGGAAAAGCAGCATTTTTGCCGTATCCTTGCTCTGCTTTGAAGCAGGGCCAAAGTCCAAAAGGAGGTGAAACCGGATGAGGATAAGGAAGTACGAGACCATGTATGTGCTCCGCCCTGATCTGGAAGAAGAGGCAGTTAAGCAGAATATCGAGAAGTTTTCAAATCTCATTGCTGAACAGGGTGGACAGGTAGAAAAGGTTGAGGAGTGGGGCAAGAGGAAGTTGGCTTATCCCATCGAGCACTTCAGAGAAGGTTATTATGTGCTCATGAACTTTACTGCAGGGCCTTCCGTCCCACGGGAACTAGAGCGCATGTATAAGATCACGGATGGGGTTATCCGCTATCTGATTGTCCGGGAGGACGAATAATAGAAAGTGGGTGTAAAAATTGTTAAATAAGGTTGTATTGATTGGGCGTTTAACAAAAGACCCCGAGATTCGGTACCTCCCTAGCGGAGTTGCGGTAACTACTTTTTTCTTGGCGGTAAATAGAAATTTTACCAACCAGCAAGGAGAACGTGAAGCTGACTTTATTCCCATTGTAGTATGGCGGGGATTGGCTGAAACGTGCGCTAAGTATCTCAGTAAGGGCAGGCTGGTGGCCGTCTCGGGAAGGATTCAGACCCGTAGCTACGAGGGACGCGACGGACAGCGACGCTATGTGACCGAAGTGGTAGCAGACGAGGTGGTATTTTTAGATCGCGATGGATCGGGGATGGATAGGAGTGCGGTGCCGTTTGATGACCTGCCCCATTCGGAGCAAGAATACGAGGATATCCCTGCTGGTTTCCAATACATCGAGGGTGAAGAAGATGAGCTTCCATTCTAGAGTGGAAGGAGGTAAAGGTGGATGGTTGAAAATGCAGTAAAGCCTTCTAGGGGAAGGCGTAATAAAAAGAGAGTGTGCAGCTTTTGCCTAGATAAAATTGAGAAGATAGATTACAAGGATATTCAGAGGCTGAGAAAATATATGACCGAGCGAGGGAAAATTCTTCCTCGTAGGATTTCTGGTAACTGCGCAAAGCATCAAAGGCAGCTCACTGTGGCCATTAAGAGAGCGCGCATTTTAGCGTTGTTGCCTTTCACCGTTGAGTAAAGGGGCAGAAAAGATCGTCCTCATCGATGGGATGATGAGGTGCGGTCTTTTTTGTTTTATGAAGAGTTGATGTTGGCTTTAAAAGGAAGTAATGAATGACACCAGAAAAGATATAGCACGCTACAGGAATTTATTCAAAAAGCATAGGCGGGCTATGATGCGCAAATAACAGCTTATTTCCCAGCCTAAAATCTATTTCCTTGAGGAGGAGTGGTTTTATTATGCAAGAGATAGTAAAACCCCTAAATGACTGGGAAAATCCAAAGGTACTTCAGCGCAATCGCATGCCCAGTAGAGCTTATTTTATTCCATATCATGATGAAGCTTCGGCTATGATAGGCCAGCGGGGAGCTTCTGAACGTTTTAAGCTGCTCAATGGAGCATGGAAATTCTATTACGCAGGGTCGCCTGCAGAAGCGCCTGAAGGGTTTTATAGGGAGGATTATGATGTAACGGCGTGGGATAGTATTCAGGTGCCTTCAAACTGGCAAATGTGGGGATACGGGCGGCCGCACTATACCAACGTGATATATCCTTTTCCGGTGGATCCCCCACGGGTACCCAGTGATAATCCTACTGGCTGTTATAGGCGGGATTTTTATATACCCGAAAGGTGGGAGGGTTACCAGATAGCCTTAAGGTTTGAAGGGGTGGACAGCGCATTTCATGTATGGGTAAACGGTAATGAGGTGGGATACAGCCAGGGCAGCCGCTTACCAGCCGAGTTTGACATAACCCCATGGGTTCGTGTGGGTATGAACACTTTGGCCGTCAGGGTGTACCAGTGGAGCGATGGGAGCTATCTGGAGGATCAGGACATGTGGTGGCTGAGCGGCATATTTAGGGACGTGTATCTCCTCGCCAGGCCCAAGGTACACCTGTTTGATTACTTTGTGCGTACCCAGCTGGATGAAAACTATAAAGATGCGGTTCTACATATCAAAGCTGTTTTGAATAACGCATTCCAGCAAGAGGTAGGCGGTCAATTAGAGGTTAAGCTCTTGGATGCCTGTGGTTGTCCTGTTATCG
>JAMNZI010000101.1 GCA_023622385.1 Bacillota bacterium
ATGAATGACATATTAAAGAGATTGGAAGCCGAGACGGGCGACCTGTTGCTGTTCATGGCCGATAAGGATGATGTGGTATTCCAGGTCCTGGGACAGCTGCGCCTGGAGCTGGGTAGGCGCTTGAACCTGATGGACAACTCTAAGTACAACCTGGTGTGGATTACCGAATTTCCGCTGCTGGAATTTGACGAGGAAGAAAAGCGCTTTGTGGCAAAACATCATCCGTTTACCGCGCCCATGGACGAGGACATAGAATATCTGGATACTGATCCCGGAAGGGTAAGGGCCAAGGCTTATGACGTTGTATTAAATGGGGTAGAGCTCGCATCTGGAAGCATTAGGATTCACACTACTGAGATGCAAGAAAAGATGCTCAATGTACTTGGTTTTTCAAAGGAAAAGGCCTGGCAGAGGTTTGGATTTTTGCTTGAAGCCTTCAAATACGGTACGCCGCCCCATGGAGGAATCGCTTATGGCTTGGACCGCCTGGTGATGATGCTGGCGGGCAGGGACACCATACGAGATGTCATAGCATTCCCCAAGATACAGAACGCTTCGGATCCCATGACCGATGCGCCGTCGGAAGTGGAGCCCAAGCAGCTCCGAGAGGTCCATATCCGCGTGGATGCATGAAAATGAAAAACTTGTGGTTTAATGAAGCCATAAATGGTTAAATATAATGATGACGCAGGTGATGATATGCTCCATGCATTTACTAGGACGGAATGGTTGATCGGTGAGCAAGCACTTAGAAAACTTAATAGCAGCGCTGTTGCAGTATTTGGCATTGGAGGGGTGGGGAGCTTTGCCGCTGAGGCTCTGGCCAGGTGCGGTGTGGGTACCTTAATCCTGGTCGATCATGACAAGGTGTGCCCCACAAACATCAATCGCCAGATTCATGCGGATGTGACGACCATTGGAAGACCCAAGGTTGAGGTGATGAAGGAGAGGCTGCTAAAGATAAACCCCGCTTTAAATATCATAGGACATGCAGCTTTTTATGGGCCGGATACGGCGGATGAGCTCCTTGATACAAGCTGTGATTATGTGATTGATGCCATAGATACCATAGGCTCTAAAATTGACCTGGTGGTAAGATGCAAACAAAAAGGTATACCCGTTATTTCCAGCATGGGGGCTGGGAATAAGATGGACCCAACCGCTTTTAGGGTGGGGGATATATACCAGACTTCTGTGGACCCCATCGCTAAAGTCATGAGGCGTGAGCTAAAAAGGCGAGGCATAGACAGCTTGAAGGTGGTGTATTCCACCGAGCCGCCCATAAAGCCGCGGTATACTTCTACCGATTTTGCCGCTCCGAGCCATCCTGGTGTGATGGGGAATGCAGAGGGTTCTATTGCTCGAATGAAAGGGCGCAAGCATCCGCCGGGCAGCATTTCTTTCGTCCCGCCGGTGGTGGGATTTATCATAGCCAGCGAAGTGGTAAAGGACCTCATCGGTTGGCCGAAATGTGGCTGAATCCCTTCATCGATGGGGACGAGCGGTGTATCAAGATCATGCTAGTTTAATAACGAGCTGTTTAATATTGGAAAGCCGATTGAAGCCGAGCGGTCCCCTCGAATAAGCGGTTGGATCCTGTTGTACATCAGGAGTGACGTCGCACAAAGGAGCATAAATGGCTGTTTTAGCGTGTTGAGCTATTTAATGGGATTTTAGCCACATGACTTCATGCTAGCGAGGGTGGTGTATAGGTGAGGGAAGTGGGAGAAGTAGTTCGAATAGAAGGCGATAAGGCGGTAGTGCGCATTCGGCGAAGCTCGGCATGCCAGCGTTGTGGTGCTTGCGGACTTGGGTCCAGCTCTGATGAGATGCTGGTTACCCTGCCCAATAGCCTAAATGCTAAGCCCGGCGATATGGTAGAGCTGACCTTAGAATCGGTGCATTTGCTCAAGGCATCCGCCATAACCTATTTGATTCCCTTGGCCGCATTGATTCTGGGAGTCATTGTGGGGTATATATTGGGCGGATACCTCGCAATGGACCGGCAGCTGGCAGGAGCGGTACTGGGACTTGCCTTTACCGCGTTGGCATTTATGCTTATACGTGCCATGGATCCCATCTTTAAAAGGAGCAATAATTTTACACCGAGTATGATAGCTGTATTAAATGTGAACAATAAAAAAGATGATAAGGGAGAAAGGAGAGTTGAATATGGCGAGTGAAAATGTCATTACATTAACTGCGGAGAATTTCGATAGTGAAGTGTTACAATCCAACGTACCGGTATTGGTTGATTTTTGGGCACCTTGGTGCGGCCCGTGCAGGATGATTTCACCCATCATCGACCAGCTGGCGGATGAATATGCAGGCAAGATAAAGGTGGGCAAGGTAAATGTGGATGACGAGGCTCAGTTGGCTCAAAAATATGGGATCATGAGCATACCTACACTGTACTTCTTCAAAAATGGAGAGGCTGTGAACCAGTTGGTGGGTGTAAGGCCTAAAGCCGAGCTTGAGAAAATAATACAAACTATTTTATAAAAAGATCGGAAAAATCCGATCTTTTTTTTGCCAAAAAACTTGTAAATTTCCCAAGTTATCATTATAATGAATATAAAATTTGGACGGCTTTTTATTTGAATAAATATTCAATAAATCTATTTTAATTTAAGGAAGGTGTCTTGTGACATGGTTGATTTGAAGGAGGTATACAAAGCTGATCCTGAAGTAGCACAGGCTATGGAAAATGAGCTCAAGAGGCAACAGGACCACATAGAGCTCATAGCTTCAGAAAATTTCGTCAGCTTGGCTGTCATGGCAGCCATGGGTAGCCATCTTACCAATAAGTATGCTGAAGGGTATCCCGGTCGTCGCTATTACGGTGGTTGTGAGTTTGTCGATGTAGTGGAAAATATCGCCATAGAAAGGGCAAAAAGGCTTTTTGGAGCTGAGCACGCCAACGTTCAGCCTCATTCCGGGGCTCAGGCCAACATGGCGGTATACTTCGCGGTATTGGAACCAGGGGACACCATCATGGGTATGAACCTTGCCCACGGTGGGCATTTGACCCATGGTAGCCCTGTAAACATTTCGGGTAAATATTTTAAGATTGTCCCATACGGAGTCGATGCCAATACCGGTTATATCGATTACGATGAGGTCAGGCGTTTGGCCATGGAGTTTAGACCAAAGCTCATCGTGGCAGGAGCCAGCGCATATCCCAGGGTCATAGATTTTGAGAAGTTCCGGGAGATTGCCGACGAAGTCGGGGCTTATCTCATGGTGGACATGGCCCATATTGCGGGGCTGGTGGCCGCTGGGTTGCATCCAAGTCCGGTACCGTATGCCGATTTTGTGACCACTACCACCCATAAGACGCTAAGGGGTCCCAGGGGTGGTATGATACTGTGCAAGGAAAAGTATGCAAAATTGATTGATAAGGCCATTTTCCCGGGTACCCAGGGAGGGCCTCTTATGCACATTATAGCGGCAAAGGCTGTATGCTTTGGTGAAGCTTTAAAGCCAGAATTTAAGGAATACCAGAAGCAGATCATAAACAATGCGCAGGCTTTAGCCAATGGGCTTATGGAAGAAGGATTTAATCTCGTCTCGGGTGGCACCGATAACCATTTGATGCTGGTTGATTTGCGCAATCGTAGCATAACGGGTAAAGATGCCGAAAAAATGCTGGATAGCGTGAGAATAACTGTTAACAAGAATACCATCCCCAATGACCCACAAAGCCCGTTTGTCACAAGCGGTATCCGTTTGGGTACACCGGCTGTAACCACCAGGGGAATGAAGGAGGAGGATATGCGCCAGATTGCGCGAGCCATTTCCCTAGCACTGAGGGATTTCGAGAAAAACAGGGAAGAGGTGCTGGGCATAGTGGATGGGCTGTGCAAGCGCTATCCGCTGTATGATCATGGCGTTTTGAAGTAAAATAAGTTAAAGGGACGAAAAAGATGGTCTTGAAAAAGATCATCTTTTTTGTTGTGAAGAGCGCTTTGTGTAAGAATCGACAAATCCATTTAGTAAAGACCATGGAAATGGAGTGCTGAAGTTCACAAGGTTTTATTTTAAAGACCGGAGTTCTGTTTTTGGATGAAAACTTTAAACTATTGTGTTAAAATTTTATTATGAATTGACCGCTTTCACGTAAGCGGTGGTTCATATGTTGAACAACATTTCACAAGATAAAGAAGGATTGAGCGAGATGGACAGGAATATGCCTTTAGCAGCTAGGATGAGGCCTGAATCTCTTGAAGAGTTTGTTGGGCAGCAGCACATAATTGGCAAGGGCAAGCTGCTTTACAGGGCCATAAAGAGCGACAGGCTTGCTTCGGCCATATTTTACGGACCGCCGGGTACTGGCAAAACCACCCTTGCCTACATAATTTCCAAGGAGACCAAATACCCCTTCAAGAAGCTGAATGCCGTAACCGCGGGGGTAAAGGAGATTCGGGAGGCAGCTGACGAGGCAAGAAATTACCTATTAAATCCTAAAGGAAAGGTTATACTATTCTTTGATGAGATTCACCGCCTCAATAAGGCGCAGCAGGACGTACTGCTTCCATTTGTGGAGGATGGTACCATCATCCTCATAGGTGCCACCACCGAAAATCCTTATTTTGAGGTGAACAAAGCGCTTTTGTCCCGCTCCACCATATTCAAGTTTGAGCCCTTGTCGCCGGAGGAGATACGAATCATCATTGATAGGTGCCTGAAGGATAAGGAAAGAGGGTTGGGCGAGTATCCTATTGTAATTACCGAGGAGGCAATTGACCACATAGTGCGGTTGAGCGATGGCGATGCCCGGGTGGCCATGAATGCCCTTGAACTTGCAGCTTTGACCACCCCACCCCGTGAGGATGGCAAGATATACATAGACCTTGAAGTTGCGCAGGACTGCATACAACAGAAGGCTATAAAGTATGATAAAGATGGGGACAATCATTATGATGTCATTAGCGCTTTTATAAAGAGCATGCGAAACTATATGGAACCCGATGCCGTGCTGCATTGGCTGGCCAGGCTGGTGGAGTCGGGAGAAAAGCCCGAATTTATCGCCAGGCGTATCATAATTGCAGCGGCAGAGGATGTAGGGCTGGCCAATCCAACTGCGCTTCAAGTGGCGGTGGCAGCGGCTCAGGCGGTGGAGCGCGTGGGATGGCCGGAGGGCAGGATAATACTGGCCATGGCGGCTTTGTACGTAGCGTGCTCGCCCAAATCAAACTCGGCTTATATGGGCATAGAAAAGGCGTTAGAAGATGTTCGCACCAAGAATGTCGGTAGGGTCCCTATCAATTTGAGGGATGCTAGTTACCCGGGGGCTAAGGAGCTGGGACACGGCAAGGGGTACAAGTACTCCCATGACTATCCTCATGCTCGGGCCAAACAGCCGTACTTGCCTCCTGAGCTGGAAGGCGTCAGGTATTACTTCCCA
>JAMNZI010000096.1 GCA_023622385.1 Bacillota bacterium
CTTTTATCCGATGTCTCAGGCTTTTGATCTCGTAAAAAATTTCCTGTTTGCGTATTGACAGCATAACACTTGCTGTGCTATTAATAACAATAACAATACAATTATACAATAATAAAAATTGTATCGCAACAATATTTTATTCGTTGCCATGAAAATTTTGCATGGAGGGGGGTTATTATGGAACAAGTGTATGAGAAAAATAGGGAGCTAAATGAGAGGTTAAGAGGCGGGGTGATAATGGACGTGGTGACGCCCGAGCAGGCTATCATCGCCGAAAAAGCCGGGGCAGTTGCCGTAATGGCGCTGGAGAGAGTACCGGCTGATATCAGGCGGCATGGCGGCGTGGCCAGGATGTCCGACCCCAAGTTAATCAAGGAGATAAAGTCGGCTGTGTCCATACCCGTGATGGCCAAGGTAAGGATAGGCCATTTTGTAGAGGCGCAGATACTGGAGGCTATAGGCGTAGACTATATTGACGAGAGCGAGGTTCTAACGCCTGCCGATGACAGGTATCACATCGATAAAAAGCCCTTTAAAGTGCCTTTTGTGTGCGGTGCCAGGAATCTGGGCGAGGCTTTACGGAGGATCGGCGAAGGTGCATCCATGATAAGGACCAAAGGCGAAGCTGGCACCGGGAATGTGGTAGAAGCGGTACGGCACGTGAGGACCGTTATGGCAGAGATAAGGAGGCTGCAGGGCATGTCCGATGAGGAGCTCATGGTAGCGGCTAAGGAGATGGGAGCTCCCTACCACCTGGTGGAGTATGTGGCCCGAAATGGCAGGCTGCCGGTTCTGAACTTCGCTGCCGGCGGAATAGCTACCCCTGCTGATGCAGCCCTTATGATGCAACTGGGTTGCGATGGGGTATTTGTCGGGTCCGGCATATTTAAATCCTCCAATCCCGAGAAGATGGCCAGAGCTATAGTCGAGGCGGTGAAGCATTACGATGACCCCAAGGTGCTGGCCGAAGTATCGGAAGACCTGGGCCAGCCCATGTATGGCTTGGAAATCGATAAGTTGGATGAGAAGGACAGGTATGCTGATAGAGGCTGGTAAGCCTGGCTTTTACCGTTCTCTGTTGCTCTCTTGACTTCTTAGGGGTAAATGAATATAATGATTAACGTTGCGGTTTTAAGCCACGTTAGGTTTATCGGAGAACGAAGGTTGAGACCACTGTGCGAGATGTTGAAAAAGTGATGTCAGGGCTGGCTAGAACTTCTCATTTCTGGGAGATCGTTTGTGCCTCACAAAAGCCGTTTAACGTGGTGGCAGAGATAGTAGAAGATATGAGAAGCCGGGGTTTGGTGGAGATCGGTCAAGACGGGGATATAACCTTAACCCCCGAAGGAAAAGCATTCTTAAGCGATCATAAAATATCTGCCTATAAGGATTATACATGCCCCACCTGTGAGGGACGAGGAATTTGGGAAGAGGATCTAAAGGAGCTTGCCAAAAGGTTTGATGAGGTAACTGTCGATAGGCCCGAAGCCATTTTGGATTACGACCAGGGGTATATCACCACTCGTACCGTTGTAAGCAGGATAGCCTTGATTGCTGAGAGGGGCGACCTCGAGGGCAAAAAGCTGCTGGTTTTGGGAGATGACGACCTGCTCAGCATCGCTGCGGGGCTTTCGGGGTTGCCGGAAGAAGTCGTAGTCCTGGAGATTGACGACAGGTTGATCGAATACATAAACAAGAAGGCCGGACAATTGGGGTTGCCGGTAAAGGCCGAAAAGTACGATTTTAGGGATAAGCTCCCCGAACAATACGTGGGGCGTTTCGATACATTTAATACCGATCCGCCCGAGACCATAGAGGCGCTGGAAGTATGTATGACCAGAGGGCTTACCGGGCTTCGCGGTGAGGGCTGCGCAGGATACTTTGGCCTGACCCGTACCGAGTCTTCCCTTAAGAAGTGGAATCTTTTCCAGCAATTGCTGGTTAACAAGTTTAATGTAGCCATTACCGATATAATTCACGAGTTTAACCATTACGTCAACTGGGATTACCTGTTGGACAGCATAAGGGATGATTATACGTTTGTACAGGTAAAGCCCCGGCTCAACTGGTACAGGTCTTCCATGTACAGGATAGAACTTCTTGGCGGGACGAAAAAGCTTGAAAACAAGCCAATGCCCTGCGAGCTGTACATCGACGAAGAAGCGCTGATTTACAAGCCTGAAAAATGAACCGAACAAAAACCCCCTTTTAAAAGGGGGTTTTTGTTGAAATAAGATAAAAAAAGTGGTAGAGTCTAATAATGAGGGGTATTGCTGCAGGGAAAAATTAAGTGGATTTATAATGAAGGTAATGGGATATAAGCGCAATTTATGGTGGCAAACCATTTCCCAGTACAGATAAGTTTAAAAGTGTCGGCGTCACGGTGATCTCTTTTAAAATTCAAAAGCTGAATTCACCATACGATAAGAAATGCGAGGTGTGCACCATTGAACAGGTTATTTGAGTATTCCATTTCAACCAGCAAATCCGAAGAGTTCGTCGATATAACGCACCTGGTGGAGCGCGCTGTGAAGGATAGCGGCCTTCAAAACGGCATAGTGGTGGTGTTCTGTCCCCATACCACAGCTGGGATAACCATCAATGAAAACGCTGACCCCGATGTGGTGTATGATATCATAAAGGCGTTGGATAGGGCCTTTCCGGTGCGCGGTGATTACAGGCATGTTGAGGGAAACTCCCATGCGCATATAAAAGCCTCATGCATGGGTTCAAGCTGCCACATCATCGTTTCGGAGGGCAGGCCGGTGCTGGGGACCTGGCAGGGGGTGTATTTCTGCGAATTTGATGGCCCCAGGCGTAGAAGAATATATATAAGCTGCATGGAGGCAAGGTGATGGCCGCGGCAATTCAGCGGCAGCGGTAGCAATGGCCGACGTTAGCGCATCGGTCTACGTGGCGGCTGTGATTTAAGATGAAAAGGGATTGAGTGGAAATGGAGATTGGTAGCGGTATAAAGATTTTGTACGAGGACAACCATCTTTTGGTGGTGGAAAAGCCGGTGAACATGCTGACGCAGGGGGATGCCACCGGAGATGCTGACCTTTTATCGCTGCTCAAACAGTACATAAAGGAGAAGTATGACAAGCCCGGTAACGTCTATCTGGGACTGGTTCACCGCCTGGACCGCCCCGTGGGTGGAGTGATGGTGTTTGCCAGGACTTCTAAGGCTGCATCCAGGTTATCCGACCAGGTGCGCAAGGGGACTTTTGGGAAGGTTTATCTTGCCGTGGTGCGGGGAAAGCCACCTCAAAGCGGGAGGCTTCAGCATTATCTCCATAAGGACGGTGCCACCAATACGGTGCAGTGCTTCGATACCCCAAGGGAAGGCGCAAAAGAAGCCGTACTGCAGTATCTGCTTCTGGAAAGCGTGGATGTTCCTCAAGATGCTGGCGCTTTGAGCTTGGTTAAGGTGAATCTGATCACCGGCCGGTCGCATCAGATAAGAGCCCAATTTGCCTTTGAAGGCTTTCCTCTGTATGGCGACCAAAAATATGGCAAGGATGTAAACAGGCCGGGTCAGCAGCTTGCCCTGTGGTCTGTCGGGATAAAGCTGGTTCACCCGACATTAAAAGAGGAGATCGCATTTAAAAGCTTCCCGCCCGATTGTTACCCCTGGAACCAGTTTAAGGTTTTAGAGGGTGCAAAAGGCGGCGCCATCAAGCTGCTTTAAAATACTTATTATTTCAAATTTTAACAATATGGGTTGAGGGGGCGATGTAGGGTGTATTTTGAATCCGAAGGTAAGCATAACACGCAAAAGACGGTGGAGCTGGCTTTGAAAGCCGCTAGGGAAAAGGGAATACGCCATATAGTGGTGGCATCCTGCTCAGGATATACAGCCGGGTTTTTTAAGGATGCAAAGGATTTGGAAGTCGTGTGTGTGACGCATGTGAACGGGTTTAGCGAAAAGGGCAAAAATGAGATGCCAGACGAGGTGCGCCGGCAGCTCATAGCATCTGGCATGAAGGTCCTCACTACCACCCATGTGCTCAGCGGGGCCGAAAGGGGCTTGAGCAGGAAGTTTGGCGGTACATATCCGGTGGAGATTATGGCCCATACCCTTAGGATGTTTGGCCAGGGTGTCAAGGTATGCGTAGAGATTTCCGTGATGGCATTGGATGCCGGTTTGATACCGTACGGACAGCCCATAATTGCGGTGGGTGGCACCGGCGAGGGAGCTGATACCGCAGTGATACTCACGCCATCCCATGCCAGCAGCATACTTGAGACCAGGATACACGAGATTATATGCAAGCCTTATTGATCGTACCCGTGAAGCTTTTGCTTTGCCCCATAAGGAGGAAGTTTTGTTCCATGAGGCGCCTTCTGTTCAATGGAGAACGTTTATCCAATGAAAGCACGTTTATAATACGTATAAAGTTAAATAGCGGGCGGTGAGGCCTGCCCTAAGATGCGCAAAGGTACTAATGGCTCCTACAAATAACGCGAAAAGTTATTTGTAGGAGTTTTTTCGTCTTTTATATATTACCATCTCCATTTGCGCTTTTGTGTAGTAATGGTTTGTGGAAGAATATAAGGCTTGTACCCTGGGAAATATAAGATGGAAGCCAAAATTAGACGAAAGGTGGGGTAGAATGCCTTTGGGACTGACGCTACTCGTAGTAGCCACCATTCTAGTGCTGTTTGGCGTCGGCCAGCGCATGTTGGACAGGATGCGCTTGAGCGATAAAGCAGCCGTCTTGTTTATGGTGGCTATTTTTGTGGGCAGCCTTATCCCCGACATCCCCCTGGGGAGAAATGCCTATATAAACGTAGGTGGGGCCATTGTCCCTCTTATATTGGTGATATACCTGTTTGCAAAAGCAGGTACGGCTATGGAAAAGGTAAGGGCGGTTGTGGCGTCTATACTATCGGCCTTGGGGGTATACCTTGCTGGGCGGTATATGCCTTCGGAGCCGGAGACCATCATGATTGACCCAAATTACGTCTACGGGATCATAGCGGGGATTATCGGCTACCTGTTCGGTCGTTCGCGCCGCGCTTCCTTCATAGCCGGCGTGCTGGGTGTCATATTAGCTGACTTGGGGCAATGGGTCGAGAACTTGTTTAGAGGGATCCCAGCCAGGCTCCGTTTAGGCGGCGCGGGAGCGGTAGATGCGGTGGTGATAGCAGGGTTTCTCGGTGTGCTGCTGGCAGAGGTTATAGGGGAGTTTAGGGAAAGGCTGCAGGTCGGAACGGCAAAAAAGGCTATGGTCTATGAAGGTGGTTCTTTTAAAGAGAAGGATGGTGATGGCGAAGGCCAAGGAGGTGAAGGGAATGAATAGAAGGGCATGCCTGGCTGTGGCTATTTGCTTTTTGGTTGCTATTGCCGTCAGCCATTATGCCTCTCCTACTGCATACGCCGATGACTGGTTTGACGAAGAGGGGGGATATTATACCCTGCTGGACGAGGCTGGCGAGGAGCTTACCCTGATGGCCAGGGAGGTGCTGGTAAACGATGAATATATCTCCAGCGATAATAAGCGCTACTCGGTAGTCTCGGTAGATAAGGATACAAAGAGGGCAGTGCTCAAGTACAGGGGTGACGTTAAGCTGCCCGAAGTGAAGGAGATCCCGGATTCGGTGGATGCATTGGCACAGCAGGGTAACCAGCGGGGGAATATACTCCTGTATTGTACCCACAGCGATGAGTCGTATCAGCCTTCAGATGGCACCCATAGCCGTCCTGGTAACGGCGGCATCTACGATGTGGCCGAGGCGTTCAAAGAAGCCTTGAACGAGAGGGGAGTTAACGCAGTGCTTGACAAGACGCCCCATGATCCCCACGATGCGGGGGCGTATAGGCGTTCCAGGCAGACTGCGATAAATCTCATAAAACAGTATTCGCCAGTGGCTGCCATATTTGACATACACAGGGATGCTGTGCCCGGTCATGTTTACGTCACAAAAGTAGCGGGGCAATCCATGACCAAGGTCAGGATAGTGGTTGGTTCGAAAAATCAGAACAGAAAGGCCAACGAAGAGCTGGCCTACAAGATCAAAGCCATAGCTGACAAGGTGTATCCTGGGCTTATAAAGGATATATATATAGGGGCTGGAGCTTATAACCAGGAGCTTTCCCCGCGCTCGCTGATCTTTGAGTTCGGTACCCATGAAAACAGCAAGGAATCGGCCCAGAGATCGGCTCGATATATGGCCGATGTGGTGGAAAAAGCGATGTTCGGCGGTACCGTACAGGGTAAGACGCAGGAGGGTCAGGACAAGGGAACTTACCAGACAAAGCCCATAAACGAGGAGGCGCAACGCGGAGGAAGAAGGGGAATAGTGTGGCTGGTACTGCTGTTGGTCATAGG
>JAMNZI010000003.1 GCA_023622385.1 Bacillota bacterium
AATCTTTTTCAGCAACCTTATCCACCACGGCACCGAGGGTACCGGCTGCATCGGTAAGCCGTCCTCCGCAGCTACTGCAGGGCCGGTATTTCCGGCAGGTAGTTTTGCTGAACCTTCCGGGCGTATGTGCTTTGGAAGGTCGGTCGGCAGTGCTCCGTCTGCCCGGATACCGGTGCTCACCAGGTTCCCGTCTTTATCCTTCTTGGCGTAGCACCAGTATCCGGTCTGTGTGTCCCTGACGATGGTGTAGCCACCGTCGCCCGCCGGTATTTCTTATGCGTCCCATGAGTGGCGGGCGGCGCATATTTTGTCGGAAAATATAACACCCGAGCAAGGCTACGGTTAATTTTAATCAACAGAGAACAAACACGGTATCTGTGTAGCGTGAGAGTAAGTTTAGGTTTATTTTTGCTCACAGGATTTTTCGCCTTTTGTCGAATAGATGAAGAATAGAGTAATCATCCAGATTCTTAGATTTTCAGAGTTAATTTCATTATGCAAGATTCTCACCTATGTTATAATAAAATTAAAAAAGCTCGACATTACATTAAAGAGAGCGTGTATGTTAAGCAAAAGATAAATAGAAGGAAGGGAGCTTGACAATGTCTACAAACACACAAGATATGTTTAGAATTAATCTGAAAGAGTTGTTCCCCTATATTGATTTTTCTGACCCCAAAAAAGCTATACCAGCTATTGCCAAGGATGCTCGTGCGAATAAAGTGATTCAGCATATTGTAGCCTCTCTGCCCACAAGCCACAGGTTTATCCTAGGTGATTCCAGAGATATGTCCAGCATTTCGGATGAAAGCATCCATCTAGTAGTGACTTCACCGCCCTATTGGACCCTTAAACAGTATAATTATACTGAAGGTCAGCTTGGCTACATTGAAGACTATGAGCAGTTTCTTCTCGAATTGGATAAAGTTTGGAGGGAATGTTACCGAGTTCTAGTACCAGGTGGCCGCTTAGTAATTGTCGTAGGCGATGTATGCCTATCTAGACGCAAAAATGGACGTCACAAAGTTGTCCCTTTGCATGCCTCGATTCAGGAACACTGCCGTACCATCGGGTTTGATAATCTTGCCCCGATTATTTGGTATAAAATTGCTAATGCGAATTACGAAGCCTCACGAAGGTCTAGTTTCCTTGGTAAACCATATGAACCAAATGCCATTATTAAGAACGACATTGAGTTTATTCTAATGCAGAGAAAACCTGGCGGCTACCGAAATCCGAGTCTTGAGGCCCGTGTTCTTAGCGTTATCTCCGAATCCGACCACCGGAAATGGTTCCAGCAAATATGGACGGATGTGCCTGGTGCTTCCACCCATAATCATCCGGCACCATTTCCAGTTGAGCTTGCAAGCCGCATAATTCGCATGTTTAGCTTTGTGGGAGACACTGTACTTGACCCCTTTGTAGGCACTGGAACCACTACCATTGCTGCAGCTAAAGCTGGCCGTAATAGCATAGGGATCGAGATTGATCCGGCGTATCTCCGGCACGCAGTAATACGTGCCGAAAATGAGGGTATCACTGTAAAATGCGATCCCGAAGTTACTTTTACACATGAGGAGCAAGTTCGCCTTACACAAAACTACTAAATTATAAAATGGGGGTTGGAAATATCGATGGATTTGTATAAACGGTTTAGGGAGGCCATTTGCTTCTACTGGCAAGTTCGTGCGACCCAAGCAATGCGGCAACGCGAGTCCGGAAAAGTTGACACAGGCCGCCGCGGTGCAGTGACCGGTGGAGCTCAAATGACTGCCCTAGAGGAACTGATAAGCGACATTTTAGTTGAAACAGGAATTAACCGAAAAGAGATATTCCGTAAAACTGCAGTAGAACTTCCAGGTTACTACCGCCCTGAGAAGAAATGGGATCTCCTGGTTGTAGCAAAAAAACAACTCGTCTGCGCTATAGAACTCAAGTCGCAAGTAGGTCCGTCCTTCGGTAATAATTTTAACAATCGTGTTGATGAAGCTATCGGAAGTGCTCAGGAATTATGGACTGCTTACCGTGAGGGACTATTACCCGGCAAAATTCGCCCTTGGTTAGGATATCTTTTTCTACTAGAAGATTGTGAAGCCTCTTCCTCACCAGTAAGTATCAGTGAACCACACTTTCCGGTTGATCCTATTTTCAAAACTTCGTTTGGTAAAAAGAAGAAGGGTGTTTCTTATAAAAAGCGCTATGAAATTTTCTGCAAACGACTAGTCCTTGAGCGGCTTTATGACGCTGCGTGCTTTGTTACCTCAACCGACGACACTACTTCGCCAATCATTAATGAGCCGGACCCATTATTGAGTTTTGCGGCGTTCATTGCCTCATTGCGGGGTCACATAACCGCCTTTCTTGAGTCCACCCGGCTTTTATAAAGTTATTTAAAATACTATGTCCACTTACCCCATCGCTTCACCTCCCGATACAGCCCTCTGGGAGCCTTTTTAAAGAACAAGCCAGCGCGCCCCTGTCTCCTCCCACTTTGAAGCCGCTCTGGACGTACTTGAGTGGGGAGAGATAACTCTTCCGGCGGAAGCCAGGAGCCTCGTGCTGCGTGAGACCCTTTTTCTTGAGGGCAAAGAAGAACTTGTATGCTTCCCTTACTTCGTCCCGCGTGAGCTACACGGACATCGAGTAGTAGCCCTTCGCCCAGGGGAGTTCTTTCAAGATACGGTTGAGGTTCTTGCGGGAAATGTCCACTTTCCCGGTCCCTTCGTACTCTTTCCGGAGGTGCCAGAGGAGGCCGTTGTAGACCTTGGTAGCGCAAAACATAGCGTCTTTGAGGACGGTCTCAGTCTGTGGGTCGGCATGAACCTGAGCTTTGACGGTGATGAGGGACACTCACGGTTCACCTCCTTTCCCTGGGCCTTTATGCTATTATACCGCGAGGGGGTCCGTGTATCCCCTCAATGAATTAAGGGAGATTACAGCCCCCCTCGCGCTCCCCCGTTTTTTCTAAATATTAGTTTCATTTGCCCAAACGGTAAGACACTCACATTAAATCTATAGCTCTTCTTTTAGGCTTCTATAAAACCTATTCGTCCTCAAGCTCAACCGGCTCGAGGAAAAATTGCACCCGGTAGCGCATAACCTGAACATGCCCAGGAGGGAAAACTGCTAATGCATATCGGAGGTTCTTATCAACACCTGATGAAATAATCAAGCCCCTGACCTTTTCTCCAGGTACAGCCAGATTTTGCTTCACCCAACCTATGTAACGCAAAATTTGCCCGATTACCTGGTCTGTACCCTGATCTCTTTTGAGCTCCACCACCAGCCATTCAGGGCGGCTTCTATGTCGTGCCAGGATATCAATGCGCCCTACATCTGTGGGATATTCAAATCCGGCTTCTTCATCTCCAGGTTCGCGGTAAATCTCCCATTCGCGCCCCAACTCTGTGTGCTCCCAGTTGTCCCGGAGGAAATCGTGGAGATGCCGCTCCAGACGGAAACTATGTTCAATCACTGGCATTTCGAGTCCGGTAACTTCATCTTCTCCCTCTTCTTTCTTCACAATTCCCCAAAACAGGACGTCAAGAGTCCAAAGGTCTATCCCAAGCTCGCCTGATAACTTTTTCAAAAGGTCATTAATGATGGCATAACGTTGTCCTATAGTCATACCTTTATCAAATTTCGGCCAGATTCCCATCTGCTTGAGAGCAGCCTCAGAGGTGTTATTCCACACTCCGTAGCGGTCCGGATACGCAATAAGAAGAATGGCCGTAGCCAAGCCTTTTCCAAGTCCTCTGACCATAGAGGCGCCCACTACTTCATCAAAGCGTTCAACAATGGGACGATTTTCACTAAGGAGAATGGCTAGAGCCTGGCGAAGCGCGTTCATATCGGCGGTGAGTTTCCCCACATGACGATGAAGTCCAGTCCAGTGCTTGTTATTTTCAAAATAAAGGAATGAACTAAAATCTTCCAGCGTAAGATTGGAAAGGCGGTCTGGAGAAAAGATAGGTTGATAGTGCGCCAAAACTTCATCCCGCGCATTAACAATGGCTTGAAATTCCGTCTCCTTTGGAACTCGGGCAAGCACAGCTCTAAGCTCTGCCAAAGCACTCACCCATTTGTCCTGCATTTTAACTGCTCCTTTCTGTATACCGCATAATTGCAAAAGTCAATTGCGCTCCAAAAAATCCTTACCCAATGCAAAGTTTCGCCTAACTTTCTATTAATGGCTACCCGCTTCTTCTCCGCTCTCTACAGTTACGTCGGGATCTCTTCCAAAAGAAGGACTTCTTCTCCGCTACTCTGTGTTACATAACGGCCAGACAAATCAAAGAAACTTTTTCTGTTTTCTTCAATCACTGCTTTGTATTAGTCTCTTGTTTTTATACACAACTCTGCGATTCCCTTGCACATTGTTTCCATTACAAAAACTGCATGCTTATCAAAAATGATAAATAGAAACTAGTTTTTTTCATTCTTCAAGAAATCAAGAATCTCTTTCATATTCCCAAAAGCTACTCCCACACTAGTATCCGCTGCACCGTAATAAACAATTAATTTTTCTTCTTCCTTCTTATATATCGCCCCCGTCGGGAATACAATATTTACAGCATTCCCAATTCTCTCGTACTCTTTTTCGGGGGCAAAAACCCATTCTCTACTTCTTCTTATGACCTTTTGAGGCTGTTCTAAATCCAAAAGTGCAAGTCCTACTCTATAAACTGCAGTTGAAGCAGTATACCTTATTCCGTGATAAATAATCAGCCACCCTTCTTCAGTTTCAATGGGAGGTACTCCTAATCCTACTCTGTGGCAGTCCCACATGCCAGGTCTCGCAGGAAGGAGAATCTGATGTTTACCCCAGTAAGTGAGGTCATGAGAAAAAGAAATCCAAATATGACCTTCTCCTCTAATTATTGGGCGATGAATCAATGCATATCCGTCCTTAAATTTTTTGGGAAAAAGACAGCCGTCCTTGTCTTCAGGAGGGACTAATACACCTTTCCTCTCAAATTTTTTAAAATCTTCTGTTAAAACCAAGGAAATGACTGGACCTCCTGGCGAAAAAGAAACGTAAGTTATTGCATATTTCCCCATATCTTGCAAATACACAATTCGCGGGTCTTCAAGCCCCCACATCTCTTCACTATAATTTTCATCTGGAAGCAGTGTCGGTTTGTCCGGTATTTCCCAATCAGTCAAACCATCTTTGCTTCTACAAAGGGTAAGATGTGAAAAACCATCTTTTGTCTCAATTCTACACAAAAGGTATACATATCCATTAAATTCTACAACTCCTGGATTGAAAACTGCATTTGCTTCATAAGGAATATCCTCAACAGTAAGGATTGGATTTTTCTCATACCTTGAAAATAATCCCTTACTGCCCATATCTATCCCCTCC
>JAMNZI010000122.1 GCA_023622385.1 Bacillota bacterium
GTTCAATCCTGAAAGTTTTTGACCCACATATAGGGGACGGAAACTCTTCCACTGCATTTCGTTGTTACTCGATTCATTCAAGTTTTTGACCCACGTATAGGGGACGGAAACTATGTTCCGACACGTTTTGCGATTTAACCCCCCTTGAGTTTTTGACCCACGTATAGGGGACGGAAACAGGCCCTGCTTTAATTTTACCCTTTAAAAGGGGGTGGTTTTTGACCCACATATAGGGGACGGAAACAAGAAAATCATATATCCACCAAAATACTCTATATATGTTTTTGACCCACATATAGGGGACGGAAACGGAGTCTCTATTGCGGGGCGTCTATCTTTGGTATATTTGTTTTTGACCCACGTATAGGGGACGGAATTGGCTACTCATATATGTACCTGCCTGCATCTTACAATGTTTTAAGCTGCTTATAGGGTAAAACTGCATGCAGAAATATAAGCATTAAACGGTTATATTTTATTGTGGATTTACGATGCCGGTGGCTTAATCTGAGCTTTAGTGGTCTTTTTGAAAGGATTTTTGTGAAGGCGAATATTAACAAAATACGCCATGTGCTCTAATAGCAAAAGAAGATAATGGGAAGTTGTTCAAGGTTTCATTTTGTATATTCGTTTGCGTAAGGTTCATGGAAAGTAAGGAATAGCAGTTTTTGCAATAGTTAGGCGTAAAGATGACTGTAGCATACGGGCTTATTTTTTTGCCTGGAATTGTATCAAAGGGTGTTTTATTTAAGGATTAATTAAACTGTACCAATGACGAGGATAAGCGCTATGAACGGATTTCTAACAAAAAAGAATTTTGAATTGGCTTATTATAGATTGTATATTGCCCCAAGGGATTTTTATAAAGATTTTTGCTTTATATCATGATTGAATCGAGGTTAAATGATAAACTGCAAAAAGATATGTGGGCATAAATTTTTGTAAATTTATCCAGAATAAGCAGGAATTTTTGAAACTGTTGTAGAATAAAAAATAAAAAATGTTTGACGAAACTCCTGCTTATAATGGGGTGGTACATATTTTTAATCTCCATATAGCTAAAGTACAGTTTCATTTCCAAGCCGAAACAAGAGTGAATTTGCCTTCCTTTAAAGAGAGTGCGTCACGCGGTGGATTAGGACAGGTAATGAAGAAAATGATTTGCATATATTCCATCGATAAGCCATGTTACGAATGTGAGCTGACGAGAGCATGCGCTTTTTCCGTGGTTTTTGCTCCATCCAATCCCGAAGGCGGATTTTTGAAGAACCACAAGGGCATACCCCGGCCTTACTCCTTATATATTCCTGATGAGAGGAATGCATTTCTACCGGGCGAAGAGTTCACTGTTGAGATGACGCTGGTCGGAAAGGCAATAGAGTATTTTCCATATATATTTCTAGCATTTAAAGAGCTTGGCAAGTCGGGTATGGGCAAGAAAACTGAAGAGGGCAAGCGGGGCAAGTTCGTTTTAAAGCGAATAGAAGAGATAATGAAGGACGGGTCATGTGAACTCATCTATCACAGCGATGAGCTGGCAAACGGCAAAAAGATAAAGGGATTTTATTTGTATGAGTTTTTTGCACAGGATCGAATTTCAAGCGATACTGATACATTCAAGCTGGTATTTGAAACGCCGGTGCGTTTAAAGAAGGACAGGCATATTACCGACGTGCCGGAGTTTTACCCCATAATGAGGTCGATAATTCACAAGCTCAATGCGTATTCGTACTTTTATGGTAACGGTGAGATAAAAAAAGATGTGGCCTCTCTTTTGGAAGAAGCGAAAAATGTGAAACTGATTTCTGCAAATACTGCATTCAAGCAGTATGTGTACTATTCACGAAGGCAGCAAAACAAACTGTATATGGGAGGCATTGTGGGGGAGGCGGTATACCGGGGCAATTTAAATCTATTTTATCCATATTTAAAAATTGCTGAAGTGATAGGTGTGGGGAAAAACAATGCTTTCGGGTTTGGCAGGGTAAAACTGCAAGCGTTGCAGGGAGAGGTGAGTGAAAGTTGATCGACAAGGAGAACATCCTATTGGCTGCTTTGCTCCATGATATCGGCAAATTCATCTATCGCAGCCAGGACAGCCATAATCAACGTACATTCACGCATCAGGAGATGGGAAAATTATGGGCCGAACGAGAGGGTTTACCAGAAGAAGTGGTCACGGTAATAGAACGCCACCACCGTATGAAAAGGGACCATGTCAAGTATGAGCTTTTAAGCTTGGAGACTTACAGAGGCAGCACATATATTGCAAATCTGATAAGGCTTGTTGATTGTGCAGACAATACCAGTTCGGGTATGGAGAGGGACAGAGATGAGGACGACAGCGGACACTTTGATGTGTCAACGGGATTGAGGTCGGTGCTGGCAAGCGTGTCGCTGGAGGAAAGCGAAAGTCAGCCTAAAGGCAGAAATGTTATATGGGAAGCTAAAAATATAAAGGATAGGCCTTATTCGGCAAGCGATGAAAGTGAGCTTCACAAATATGGGAGCTTCTACAAAGAGCAATGGAGACAGTTCCAACAGGAGTTTGAAAAAATAAAGGGAAACTTAAACGAAGAAAATCTGCTTTGCCTGCTTCAAAAATACACCATGCAGATCCCGGAATACACAAAGGTCATACACGAGCAGGCGCCGGATACTTCACTGTTCCATCACCTTAAGACCACCGCGGCCATGGCATGGTGTAACTACAAATACATAACGGAGGAGAAACTGGGAGACCCGGCTTTGTGGCGTTCACAGAACCTCGATGACCTAATATACGACAGTCAGGAAGAAAAATATCTCCTGGTAGGCGGCGATCTCTCGGGGATACAGCGGTTCATATACACCCTAACTTCGAAAGAAGCTTTAAAGACGGTACGAGGCAGGTCGTTTTATTTGGAGCTGCTCATGGAGGCGGTTGTACAGAGGCTTGTGGAGAGGCTTGACCTTTGCGCTTCCTGTATCGTGTATAACGGCGGAGGGGGCTTTTATCTGCTGGCGCCTAACACTCGAAAGGTAAAAGAAGGTCTTGACAGGGAAAAGCAAATGATAAATGAGTGGCTGTATAGCAAATTTGGGCTGTCGTTATACCTTGCCATTGCATACGTCCCGCTTAAAGGAGCGGATTTTGACAGAAAGGAAGGCAGGCTGGGCGAGGCGTGGGGTAAGCTAAGGGAACTTACCGGTAGAGAAAAAGGGCAAAAATGGGCGTTTATGCTTATTGACAGGTACGATGAGCTTTTCAAGCCACGGGCCTGTGAAGATGAGTGCGTTATATGCCATCAACCTGTAGCTGGTAAAGAAAAATGCGACGTTTGCAGCCAGATGATTGAAATGGGTGAAAAGCTAGTAGCAGGGGAGAGCAGCGCCTCTTCTAGAGAACCGGGTGGGAAGAAGCTGTATCAGGTAACAAGTGCATCGGATTATGACATAGGGGTACTGGATGAATATTTTTATTCCTTCAAAAAACCGGCTAAGGAGGAGAATATAGTAAGGATATACCTGCTTGAAGAGCTATGGCAGCTTCAGCCGGGGTATACCGTGAAAAATTTTCCGGCTGCTATATATGTGCATCAGAAAGAGATGGAAAAACTGGTAGAGGATGCTACGGGATTCAAAAAACTGGGCGTGCTCAGAATGGATGTTGACCGGCTGGGCAAGATTTTCAGCTCGGGGCTAAAAGGAAGGATGACGTTTGCAAGGCTGAGTGATTTATCGGAACGCCTTAACCTTTACTTCAAATATTATTTACCCTGGCTGATTGAAAACCGTATAGAGTCTCCATTGACTTTCAACCCGCTGAAAAAATACAACGCCATAAACCTCATATATTCCGGTGGCGATGACCTTTTCATGCTGGGGACGTGGGACAGCGTGCTGGATGTAGCCTGGATGATATACGCTGACTTTAAGCGGTACACAGGATACAATCCTCATATTTCACTTTCGGGCGGATACGTACTTGTCGACGAAAAGATGGCATTTTATCGCATGGCTGAGGCTGCAGGCAGCGAAGAGAAAAGGGCGAAAGATAACGGCAGGGATAGCCTGGCATTATTTGGACATGCCCTTAAATGGAGTAGTATAAACTGTTTATTCGGAGAAGATAGGGAAGGTCGCACTCTAGCGGGCGTGATGTACTTGATGTCCAGGGATATACAATTTGAAGAGGGTGGAGCAAAGTGCAAAGATTTAAGCAAGTCTTTTATTCATAAACTGCAACGGCTGGTAGAGGAATGGCAGGGAGGTGAGCAGGAAGCAGACCAAGAATCCGCTGAAGAAAGGTACTGGGTTATCCCGAAAATTTATTACTTGTTTGCCAGAGAAGCCAAGCAAAGGGGTAAACCGCTTTTTACAGTGGCGCTTAAAGAGGACGTGTTGAGCAAGCTTTTGATGCCGGCTTTGATAATAGTAGATTATTTAACCAGAGGAGGGGGAGACAGGTGAATTATGTGGAAAGTTTAAAGGCCATACCGTCACCGCTTGATAAAGTGAAGGTCTTTTTAGTTCTATCTAAGAAAAAAGAAAATGAAAGAAATAATTTGATTGACCTGTGCGGTTTGGAAAATTATAAGGACCTCATAAGAAGGACGATCATAAATGATGACAGGCAGCATAAAGCTCAATTCAATACCCTTGCTACGGCGTATAGTAAAGAGATCATAGAAGGCTATATAATCAGGGGAATAAATAAGTATCCCAGTTTAAACAAGATGCCAAACAAGCAGCTTATAGAATACGGCGAAATATTGGGCGCTTTTCTGGTGGGCAATGACCTTAAGACCAACCAGATTAGGAAGTTTTTGGATGGAATAAGGCAGCTTGAAAACAAAGTCAACAAGGATATGAGGGATGAGGCCTTTTCCAATGAAGAGCTGATACTTTTGAAGGTACAACTTGTTTATGCTGCAGCCCGTGAGAATAAGGTTGAGCCTTTCAAGAAGGTCATAAATGCGGCGATTGATAAGGTGAGCGCCAGCGGCAGAGAAGGATATAGCGATTTTCGCAAGCTGGTGAAGTTTATAGAAGCCGTGATTGCTTTCCACAAATATTATGGCGGCGGAGAATGATAGAAGGGGGTTGTAAGCGGTGCTTACGGGGAAATTTTACGGTAAGGTTTTTATAGAAGGACAAATCGAGTGCTTAACCGGACTGCATATTGGGGCAGGCAAGGAGACTTTGGAGATAGGCGGTTTGGACATGCCAGTCATAAGGGACCCCATTACCAGGGAACCGTACATACCTGGAAGCAGCATAAAGGGTAAAATGCGATCTTTGCTTGAAAAGCTGGAGTTTGCCATAAACGGTGATAAGCTGAGCACGAAGGAATATTTTTCTAAGAAATGTGCTGATGGCGT
>JAMNZI010000217.1 GCA_023622385.1 Bacillota bacterium
CGATTCAATACCTTTAAGGAACTGCACCATCACCACTTTAAGCCCCCTACCTACTGCCCTCAAGCCTTGCCCCAGCGCAGCAGTGGTCTTGCCCTTTCCATCTCCGGTATAAACTTGAACATAGCCTATATCCATGGATACCCCCCATTTAACTTCCCATAACCGGGCAAAATCCTAACTTTATTAAATCACTTTCTCCAGCACAATTCAAGACGCGGGAGTGCCATATAATTTGCCGCAATTAACAAGGTCCCAAATTGAAAGAACTCCGGGTTAAGAAAGATTTTACCCGGAGTTTCTTTATCCATTATTTAATCTAATTAATGTTAATTTAGGCCTATCAATGATAAGTGTTTACCTTGTTATACTTTATCATCTCCATTTGTAATAAAAATCGGAAATGGAAGTCCATCGCTGGCGCAGCACATGGGCAGCTAATTTTGGCTTCCTGTCCCTCGTAAATACCCCCTTCTTGTTGCCCTGTACCCTCAACGGGCTCTGAAAGGTGGCAAAATCAGCAAAATTCCATACCTGTTCCCCTACAAAAGTAGGAAATTCATCTATCACCTGATGATAGGCTTTCAAAAACTCAGCTTGGTATTCCTCGGTAAACATGACGGGCACGCTCTCATGGAAGCCGACTATGGTATCGGCCCCATATTCAGTAAGCATAATGGGTTTAGCTGGATATCTTTCAACCCATTTCTTAAGCTCCTGGCGCAAATGTGCCTTCGCAACTTCCAGATTGCCTCCATCTGAATACCAACCGTAATACCTGTTGAGAGCGATAACATCCACCAGCTCAGAAACCTTACACTTATCCGGCGCATCCATTTGGTGAAGCACTATAGTTACGGGGCGTTTCTGAGGGTCGAGCCCCCTTGCAAGCTCGACCAGGGGTTTGAAATATTCAAAAGCCCCCTCCTCTTCAGTAGCCGCCTCATTAGCTATGGACCACATGACCACGCAAGGGTGGTTCTTATCCCTTGATATCAACTCCCTTATAACCTCTTTGTGGTGGTCAAAGGTCTTAAGCACCTGCCAGGTATTTTTCCGTTCGGGGGCTCCGAACATGGCTCCAAAGTTCAAATGCAGGCCTACCGCTGGGACCTCGTCAATCACCACTATACCCTCCCTGTCAGCAAGGCGCATCAATTCTTCCGAATAGGGATAGTGGGATGTCCTAAAGGAATTTGCCCCCAGCCACTTCATCAGGCTCAAATCCTTGACATTTAATGCCTCATCCAATCCCCGTCCATGAATATTTGAATCCTCATGCTTGCCAAAACCTTTGAAGTAAAAAGGTTTCCCGTTTATCAGGAAAAGCCCGTCCTTCACCTCCACGGTACGCACTCCAAAGGGTTGTTCATAAACGTCGACCTCACCAGCCTCTGCTATAGCTTCAACCCGCATGGTGTATAAGTAAGCGTTTAAGGGCTCCCATAGCCTTACGCCTTCAATCTCAATTCGTCCCTCCCCGCCATGAGCAGTAGCCACCACATTGCCTTCCTCGTTCAAAATGCTTACCAGCACCTCAGCCTTATCCGACACCTCTATCCTATAGTCAACTATACCTGTAGAGCCGCAATAATGGGTGGCAATGGAGATATCCTTCACATATACCCTGGGAGTCGTATAGATCCTGACCGGCCTGTGTATCCCCGCATAGTTAAAAAAGTCGAAACAGGGAATGTTTTTCTTGACCTTCCCTACCCCCTCTACCTCGACCTCGCTATACCTCCCTACCGGCAAAGTAGTATAATCCACCACATTATTGACAGCCACGGTAAGCCTGTTTTTCCCCTCGGCTATGAACTCACTTATTTCTGCTTCAAAGGGAGTAAAACCCCCCTTGTGCTCCATCACAAGCCTGCCATTTACATATACCTTGGCAATGTGGGTCACAGCTCCGAATCTCAGCACCACCCTCTGGGAAAGGAGAGTCCTTGGAACATAAAAATCCTTTTCATACCATACCCAGCCCACGTGATCCCTTACCTTTTCATCCTGGATCTGGTCGTTATACGATGCCGGCACCGCCATATTCATGGCATCCTTAAGGCCATTTTTATACCATTCTTCCTTAAACCCATCTTCTCCTTGATCCAGCTTGAACTTCCATATGCCGTTTAACTCCAAAACGCTTCTTGACGGAGAAATTATTGGATAAAGCATGATATAACTTCCCTCCCATATTTAAGATTTTACCGCCGAACCGTATCCCAGTTTATCGTGGATTTTCTTTACCTCGCTATCTTCCAGATTATATATGAACCTCATTGACAGAAAGATTATGATGCTACCTATTAAAGGCAACACTATGGCTATAAGGCGAATCTTTTCCGGCACTCCCGGAAGCTGTTCGGCTTGGAGCTCAGGCTTATACCCAGCCCAGCCTATTAGCAAGGAGATCAAAGAGGCCCCTACACCCTGGGCAATTTTTCTGAACAGCGAATAGGTTGCATAGATGGAACCTTCTTCTCGCCTGCCGGTTTGAAGCTCTTGGTAATCGATAGCATCGGCCACCAAAGCCCAGATCAACAGGTTAGCGAATCCGGCCAACAGCGCAGCCACGCCCTGCAGTATAAGCCACAGATAAGGATTCTTGCTAGGAATAAACAGCAGCAGCAAATAGACCACTATTGCCCCTAAAAACGGCCAAGAGCAGATGCTCTTCTTGCCCCATTTCTCAACAGCTTTTTTGACAAATATGATGGATACCAGGGTGGGTATCAGATTTATTAAAGCACCCAGCGACAACAACTTGGGCTGTTTAAAATACGTCATGAATACGTATTGATTGGTAATATTGGTAGAATAGAAAAATATCAGCATTGCTACGCTAGCCAAGGTAACGCCCATTATCGGCCTATTCTTGAAGAAGGCCATCATGGTCCGGAAATAATTGTACTTTTCTTTTTGACCTTCATCTTGACGGTGTTGGACCCTCTCCACTGACAGCTTATAGAGCAGTATAAAGGCTATAAAAGATATGGCCCCCAGCACGATACCCACCAGGGTAAATCGCGGACCCGATGGATTATCGTTTACAAATAAAACCATTGGCAATATTATGCCCAATGGCATCTGAGCCAACATGGCGCCAATGCTGCGAAAGCGTGAAAGCTCAGCACGCTGAACGGGATCCATGGTGATGACCGATTGAAGAGAACCGTACGGCACGTTAATGGCTGTATACATCATGTCCCAAAATAAATACGTTACAACGCATTGCGTAAGCTTCAGCCAATAGGGAGTATTTGGGATATACGTAAACATGATTGCAGTTACCAGGGCCATAGGCAACGCCGTATATTTAATCCATGGCCTAAACTTATCGCCGCTTTTTGGATGTAAATAGTCTGTCAGTGCGCCAACCAAAGGATCGTTGATTGCATCCTATATCTTCACCAATAAGATTAAAATTCCGTAATGTATGGGGTCTATACCCATTACCGTAACATAGAAAAGCATGAAATACGAATTGACCAACGCGAAGCTGCAATTGCATCCGAAATCCCCCATCATATATCCCATCTTGTCCTTCCATCCAAAAGGCCTTATGTCTTTTCTGATAGTCGTACTCATCTCCCTCCCCCTTCCCATTGAATTTAATTACATAATATTTCTCATAAGTAATTTATTGTATTTTCAAAAATGCACATCCCCCCTTTATGGCCCATGCATTTTTAAAAGGGTTGAGAACTTCATTTCACCTCTTTGCAAGTAAAGACCGGATCACTCTCGGGATATTCCAGAAGTACATCGAAGTAGTGATGTAATACGTATTATTGTAATTTTATACTTATATTATAAATGCTCTCCAAACCAAAGATATGCACTTTTTTAACTTATCATAAACTATTTTTGCATAAGTTGATGTAAAATTGCTTGAAGATTGAATATCGGCTCAACCTTTGATACCATGGAATCAGGAAGATATTTGGGGGAGGATAAAGATGGATACCAACTATGACGATATCTACAGAGCCTGCCTGCTAATACACAAGCTTACTAAATTGAACATTGAATTTATTCCCGCATATGACACCATCGACGAGTTCCCGCCTTTTACACTGAGCATACAGCAGGTGCCTGACGCTTTAAAATCATACTACAGGACAAGCATAAACTTCATTGCCGAAAACCTAAAGCATGATGGGCAAATACCAATCAACATTTATCATCATACCGATAATTTAATGACCAGCTATCTGGCCATTTCGATCAATAAAAGCGGTGGTCATATCGGCTCGGTCGTTATAGGTCCATTTTTGAACGACGTACCCAATGATGAATTTATATCTAATATAATGCACACCCATAACTTTCCATCCCAGATGAAAGACGTAATCTACAACTACTACAAAGCTTTGAACATCCTGAACGTGGACTACTGCAAAAACATAGGGCACATAATTATAAATCTGCTATATCATCCATTTATCGAGTGCAACATGAAAAACTTTCTACTTTCAAGCAACCATGATATTATAAATGAAGCCCAAAGAGAAGAAATGCTGATGGATCTTAGCAAAGCTGCCAATGAGATAGAGATGAGATACCGATATGAAAAAGTTCTCCTTAAGGCCATAGAGGAAGGCAACAAGGAAAAAGCCCTTCAAATACGCAACTTCATAAAATTCGACCCTTCCTATAGAACCCCGGCTAATCCTTTACGCGCCCATAAAAACATTTTATTCTCTATAAATACCATGTTTAGGCTTGCAGCGGAACGGGGTGGAGTGCCCCCATTATATCTCCACAACCTATCGGATAAATTCGCAATCCTCATAGAAAAGACATTCACTTATCCTGAACTTGAAAACATCGTGACCAGGATGATTTGTGAGTACTGCGAGTTGGTACAGAAGAAATCGATGATTGGATATAGCCGCATAGTCAAAAAAACCATCGAATACATCAACCTAAACTTTAAGGAGCCCATATCTTTAAAACTACTGGCACAACATGCGGGAGTAAATCCTTCCCACCTATCCAGGCAGTTTAAAAAAGAGCTGGGCATAGGAATTACCGAATTTATAAACAAGCGTAGGATAGAGGAAGCGAAATTTTTGATGATCCAAGGTATGGGATCAATAACCGATATAGCAATTTCAGTGGGTTTTGAAAGTTACAATTACTTCTATCGGGTATTTAAGAAAATGACTTCCATAACCCCTAAAGATTTTATCAAACAGTACGGCAAGTCATCGCAAGGATAAACGAAGGCGGCACTTGAAGCCGCCTCACTTCCTTCCTATATCCCTGCGGTAATGCATGTTCTCAAAATGTATCTTCTCCACATTCCCGTAAGCCATTTGTATGGCTGTATCCAAATCCCTTGCTGTAGCCGTTACGC
>JAMNZI010000081.1 GCA_023622385.1 Bacillota bacterium
AGGGGGCAAAACGCCCCCATCGAATCGGCGGTGCACTTGCGAGGCGGTCATGGAAGTATTTCCTCTCATCAAGCATTACAGCCTCGCCTCCAGTTCCTGCAACAGCTGTCTGATTTCGTCCTTCTTTTCTGCAAGAAACTCCATATATAGATCAGCGCTGGGGATATTGTCATACGACAACATAACCTTTCCGTCTCCTCCAGAGCCTCGCCCCCCTATATAGGGCATCATGGCGAACAGATCCATTATTCTCCCGAAACAGCTCTTTTGAAGTTCGTCCGGAATCTGCAGGATAAAGCGGTGGTAAAACTTCGTCCCCGGCACAAAACATTCGTAGTCCACCTTCATTTGGACAGCCTGTTCGTCTTCCGCCCTCTCGGCACGCAGGTCATCTCTTCTAGTAATGAAGCTCTGGTCAGTGAAGGTGCGTATTGGCCGCTTGGCCCTCCGGTCTGACCAGTATTTCTCAGGCAAATAAGCGCTATATTCGAGGCATATTGGCCACATGTGTTCGACGGTCAGAATACCCTGTATCATCTGATTGCCTATGGCACAGCCGAACAGTGCCACTGGAGGCATGAGCTCACGCACCTTCTTACGCAGCTCAAGGTCTATACTGCCGTAGGTCTCCTCAGTTGATTCGAGCATGCCGCCTGAAAAGAGGACGTGATGCAGTTTGACGTTCTGTATCTCGTAATCGACGCTGTCTATAAAGTCCTTCATCGTCATTCTGCGCAGCTTCCCTCTGATGCCGTTTCCAGATATGTATGGGATCGGCACTTCACCTATGTTGTCGACATAAACCATAATTGTCCGCAGGACCGGTGTGGAGCCGGTCTTTTCGTCTCCGCCGTGGAATATTGGCGTGAGTGCGGTAGCTGTACCTTCAATTTCATAATACCTACGCAAGATTGATCACCTCTTCTGAATTATTGTTTTCATCCCTCAGCTTCCGCCTTTCATCCCTCATTTCCTTTGCCCTCATGATAGCAAGCATGGACATGGGGATGTGCTCGGCATAAAGCTTGTTTAGCACTTCCTGTTCAATTGGCCGGAGCTGTTGGGCAATGCGTATGGCTCCGGTCGGGAGAGATTGAAGGCCGAAATAATTGGCCAACTTTGAAACGGCCTCAAAGATGGTCCCCCTCCTGCTTGCTGCTCTTACACGATGATTGAATACATCATGAGGGTTTTTTGAAGTCTTCATCTTCTTCCAATTAACAGCATTGTAAATAATCGCCAACATTTCAACGATCTTATTTTCATCTTCTTGCGACATCTACTATCACCTCCCATAACGGATCTCTTTTAAACCTGCCAAGATCACGCAAAAAATCTTGGCATCCTTTTTCATATGCCATCGTCCATGTTTTGGGTTTAAATTCGCCGGTCCTGAGCTCTGTTTTAGTTATCTTCATGTCAAGTGCTGCTAATGCCATGTCAAGATAAAGCTGTGCCTTGTTTTTTTCAAAGAGAATTGGTATATCATAATTTTCGTGGGAGAACCAGTATTGATTAGGATTGTTGGCTACGCTATTCATGCAGCATAACCATGTCTGTTTCTGCCCTATCTTTGCAATGTGAATGAAAAACGGCGGAGCCGGAGGGGAAAAAAGGATCGAGCAGGCTTCATCGTTCTTGAACGTTTTAAACCCGTTTTCCGAGGCTAGCCATGACCGTCTTCTGAAGGTCTGGTCTGAAAAAATAAAAGCGCACTCAGGACACATGCAATTGCCCGAGAAGAGGCAATTCCACCCAGTGAAGTTACCCGAGACCATTTTTTTAAGCGATATTCCGCTTTTAGTCTCTGCCCCACAAACAACGCAAGTGCCGGCGATATCTCCTTTTTTAATATCACCGTTTGTTGCAATCAATAATAGTTTACTTAGATTCATATTCTCCCTCCCTTTCAACATAATCCTCGATGAGCTTGCAGATAATTTCGCTCATTGCCTTACCCTCTTTTGCAGCGAGAATTTTTAACTTCCTGTGTGTCTCTAAAGGGATTTTAAAGCTGAGTTTTTTTGTTTTATCCATGGTTTATCGCCTCCTTATATACAAAGCTTTAGTGGTGGCATAATACCACCCCTAAATTCATTATAGCAACCATCCTTCTTCTGCCCTTTCCCAAAATTCCTCTTCTGATAAAGAGCATTCAGGGACACCATTAATGGCATCAAATTCATCTGGATTAAAAGATTGCGGATGCGGGATATAGAATATATCCACTCGAGGCATGCCATCATTGTTTTCATAAAAGCTTATATATAAGTTATAGCTGCGATCTTCTAGATAAAAGTCCTCGTCCTTAGCATCCCACAAAATATCAAACCCAGCATTTTGTAACCTTTCTAATCTCGTCATTTTTGTCCCTCCTTAATGTGTATGAATCCTTTTATAGGTATAGTTCCCGTCTCCGTCCACGTACTGGTACACGTTGTCGATATCGCAATCGTCAACGCTACCATCGCAGACATCAGGAAACATGCGAACTAGTTGCGGTTTGCCTGTCCTCATGGCCTCAGCAATCAACTGCTGGAGCCTCTCTTGCTCCTTCTTCTTTTTCTCAAGAACAGGTCCAAGAAGTTGATAATATATTCGCATGAGGTCTTCATGCGAAATCTTGTATTTGTAGCCGTCGATCGAGTAAAAACCGCCAGCCACCTTCACGGGTTCTGACACTTTCTTCGCCTCTTCCATAAAACTTAGCACGTACCCGCCACGATTAAGGTTTTTTTCAAGTTCTTGTAGGTCTGGGCGTAGCTCCAAATCTACGTCGTCCGTCCATAGGTAGATATGGAAGGTGTCCCCCCCAACCCCCCACGTCCACATTTTGACCTCTTTGCCCGCCTCGAGACGCTTACGTTCCTCGGCAGCGGTTTTCTCTATGGCCCAAATTTCTTCGGCTAATGATTCGTCGATAGCTACATAGATATTGTCGTTGCTTGTCATATTTAATTTTGCCTTGAGGAATTTCCACAATTCCGTGAAACTTGGGATCACCACGAAGTGTCCCCCGAGCCTCTTGCTGTAGCAAGCACATGGGAACGAGCGTTCAGCCTGATGGCCCTCACTCTCAATGATCCAACCGCTCATCTTGTTGTTGAGCGTGAGAGTGAATTCTAAGCCTTTCCGCTCAAATTTGATTTTTTTGTACTTCATTTTGACCCCTCCTTTTCGTTTAAGGGGCGGGGTAATCCCGCCCAAGTGTCTCTATAATGCCTTTGCAACTTCTTGGATGAGTGAAGACATCGCATTTGTCTTCGCTTTGCTGATTACCTCGGCGCCGTCGGGAGTCATGCGGTATGCTACTATATCGTCGCCACACACCTCTACGATCACACTGCCTTCAGGTACCATATGCTCATCTGTTACTTTGAGAAATTCTCCACCAAAGGCATAGCCATTTGTTTTAGTAACGTCTACTGACTTTACCAACTTAGCCCAGTGTTTGTATTTCATGAGGTGATGTTTCGCAGCATCCTTGCAATCGTGAGTATAGAGAACCATTTTACCTTGTTTTCTCCGAGCTATCTCTTCCGAGATGGCCGTCCTTAATGCTTCCAGTTCTTCGAGACTCATTTCTTTGAATTCCATTTCTAACCCCTCCTTTATTATGGTCCCTCTTCATTTCTTCCTTTCTGTCTATATGATACATGCAGAAATACTTTTTGTCAAGCACTTTTTTAAAGATTTTTTATGAAAATAAAAAAAGAGCAGGAACCTTGATCATCCCTGCTCTCTTACCCATCTGATCATATAATATTTATTTATTTTAAGCGAACTTTATCCAATTTAACGTGTCTTAATATGCCGTAGTGGATATTGTAATCATCGGCGATCCTGTAAATATTCCCTGGGTCACTGCCAGCGTGTTTTTCTGCCAACCCTTTCCAATTAACTTTATCCGCTATCTCCCTTGTAATGCAAATTTTAACAACAGGCTCCAGCTCGGTATTGCCATATTGATCTGTCATCTTGGCCTGCGCAAATATTGTAACCCATTCTACTTTATCATTTTGGAAAAGCACACTATTTATCAATATTGTTGTGCCCCCAACATTCTTCACCAAGTCTGTTTCATCCCACGCATCCCCAGTTTCGTACCATATGTTAATAATCTTCTGGCCTGGCTCAACAGCATGATCGATAATCTCTATCTTTGTTATTTTTTCTGCAAAATTAGAATCTTTCCAAAGCGGATCTATTGATGGTTTTTGCGATAGGGCAGCCCTAATATTTTCTTCTGTTACTTCTGCTGATGGCCAATCTATTTTATTCTTTTTCCCAAACCAGCCATAGGATGTGCCTGTATAGGTTACAAGCACAATCATGCATAACATCAATATTTTTACTTTCTTTTTCACCTATAATTTCCTCCCTTTTATATGCCCCTCCTTGGCTTATTTATGACACACATCACTTTTCCTAAAATCTTAACCATGTCATTTTCTATGTCTTCTTTGGTGAATATTAGTGGAGGATATGCAGGATCTGCGGCTCGCAATTCAATACTACCATTCCTTTTAAAAAAAATCCACTTTATTGCTATCTGTGGCATGATGCCAAATGCAATCAAAACAATATCGCCATCGTAAATTTCCTCAGCGGGGTTAACCACTACGGTGCTTCTGTCAGGAATACCGGCGTTTTCCATAGAATCACCTTCAACCATGACGGCAAAAGGCCTTTTGTAAACGTCGACAGAAAGAACACCGACATCCGATGCCGGCAAAAATATTGTCTTCTCCGCCTTTGCATGTACGTTTTCTACGTGATTGCCCTTACCTGCGCAGGCTATGAGCGCAGGGTCGAGGATGGGTATTTCAATGACAGGTTGAAAGGAATTCTTTTTAACATTTTCATGGTCCATGTCAATTTCACCCATCAGATAGGATACGCTTACCCCTAAAACATTGGCGAGCTTATTTATCTCCGAACTGCGTGGTTCACGCCTGCCGTTTTCCCAGTTCCAAACGGTAGTTTCTGAGACGCCAACCAATGATGCCAGCTCTCCTTGTGTAATACCTAGCTTTCTCCTTATCTCTCTAAGCCTATCACTTATTATATGCATCTCATGTCTCCTTTTTTAAAAAGTATCACAAATGTGTGATTGGATCAATTTGTATTATTTTGGGTTTTTCTCTTGACAAATGTTGGGATAGTGGTTATTCTGATATTAAACATAACAAATGTAATGATATGGGGGTGGTTACGATTATACGTTTGAGATATTTCAGGGGAAAGATGGGATGGACACAAAAGGATTTAGCTGAAAAAGTTGGGCTATCTGAAACGACTATTTGGAATTTTGAAAATGGCCGCAGGGAGCCGCGCTTACAAGACTTGAAAAAATTCGCT